>CAZSRU010000007.1:0-64506 GCA_964609395.1 uncultured Victivallales bacterium | reverse complement strand
AGGCGGGCACGGCGACAATCGCGACTGCCGCCAATGCGATGAGTAGTGTTTTTTGCAAGTTTGTCATAGTTGGGTCGCCTTCCTCGTCTGTAAAATCTCACGAATCTGACCTTCGGCGGAGACATCGAGGATGTCGAGGTCGCGCTGGAATTCGAGTTCGGCGATACGCCTGCTGACCACGGCGTCGGTGAGCGCGTTCTGGGCGTTGATCAGCGCTTCCTGCGCTTCGAGCACGTCGCGGATTTCGGCGCGACCGGCCTGCAGCAGCATGTCGGTGCTGTCTACCCGGCGCTCGGCCAGCCGCACCGCCTCGCTCTGGATGCGGAGGTTCTCGCGGGCGATACGCAGGGTGCGGAAGGCGTTGCGGATGTCGAGCTTGACCTGGTCCTCGATCACCTCGGCCGCCCGCTCGCGAGCGGCGAGCGTAAGGAAGCTCTTGCGGTAGGCGATCCGTTCCGCCGTGCGGTTGAATGGCAGGTTCAGCGTGAGCAGGGCGCTAGAGTCCAGGTTATCCAGCCGGGCATCATCTTCGGTAGCGCTCGAACCGGAACGGCGGGCCCCGCTCTGGACGCTGCCGAAAAGCGTCAGCTCGGCCCGCAGGTTGTCCTCGGCCACCTTGATGCGCCGGCGGGCGTCGTCGACTTCCATCCCGGCGATCCGCAGATCGAGCCGGTTCTCGAGCGCGGACGTGATCGCCCGTTCGTCGGTCATGCCGAGCGTGTCGTCGGGCGTCGGTGCCGGGACCGCCAGGTCCACCGGCGCGTCAGCGGGCGGGATCTCGCTGGTGGTGGTGGCTGCCGTGGTGGCGACGGACGCCAGGATGCTCTCGTTCAAGTCCCGGAGGATTTGCTGGTCGAGTTCGATGCGGGCGTCGGGGGGCAGCCCCAGCAGCATGGTGAAGCGGTCCATGCTTTGTGCCAGATTGTCCAGTGCCTGGATCCAGCGTGAGCGGGCGCGCAGCTCGTTCTGGACCGATTGATCGTACTGGAATTCGGGCAGGCGTCCGGCATCGGCCAGCCGCCGGGCCCGGCGTGTGGCGGTGATCAGGCTCTTGTAGTTCTGTTCGGCATTGCGGATCTGCTGGGCGGCCTGCAGGACGCTGATATAGTTGCTGATGATGCGGACGGCGAAGTCGCGCTTGAACCGCTCAAAGGTGTAGACGGCATACAGTAGGTTCCTCTCCGCCTGCCGCAAGGGCTCGGCGACGATATCGCGGCCTGCGCCGCGCAGCAGCGGGATGGAGATCCCGGCATCGGCCAGCAGGCCCAGCGAGGAGGCGGAGTCCTGCGTCAGCAGCTTTACCAGATCGACGGCGATACTGCCCGACATCTCGACCCCGTTGCGGAACCGGTGTGTGACCTCCGTCGATCCCGAGCTTTGGGTGGAACGGACGGTTTCGCTACCGCTGGCGTCCGCCTGGTTGTACGCGCCACTGAACATGGCGGCAAAGGTATTGCGGAAGGCTGCCTGCTCCAGATCCAGGTCCAGCGCGGCCCGGTAGAGCGTCTCCTTGGCCTCCTGGAACTCGCGGCTGTTGCGGGCGGCCACCTGAAGTGCGGTTTCCGGCGTCAGCGTGATTATGACGGGGACGCTGTTGCTGGCGGTCGCGGCTTCGTCCAGCGCGAGGGCGGTGGGCAACGCCTGGTCGCGGAAAAGCCGCTGGCGGAGCTGCTCTTCAGCGGTTTCGAGCGTCAGCGGCTCCTCCCGTCCGAAGGCGGCAGTCTGTGCGGCGGCTAGGTTGCGGCTGGCCACCTTGTCAGCCTTGTCGCGGTGCCAGGCCGCGGACCGGCAACCGACCAGCCCCACCAGCAGCAGGGTGGCAGCCGCCACCCGCCACGCGGTTTTATTCTGTAACATCGGTTGGAATACGGTCCGTTGAATCATCAGGGAACTCTAGTCGGATGGTGGCAGGGGCGTCAATAGTCGTTTTAGTCGTTTTGAACCATGTGTCCAATAACAGTCTATTGCCATAGTGCCGATCACGTTGTATATTATCTCCGTTCCACATCTAAATTGGAGTCCAAGGGCGTGCCTGAAACGGCGAGGTGAATGATTATGATTCGATCCTGTATAATCGGTGTGTCAGGTTATGGGCGGGTTCATTACGATCTGCTGCTTGCGGCGCAAGCGGCAGGCAAAGTCGGGATCGCGGGTGCAACGATTATTAATCCGACTGAAGAAACGGACAAATGTACGCGCCTGAATGAACTGGGCTGTCGTGTTTTTGACGACTACCGGGTGATGCTGACCGAACTCTCCGGCAGGGCGGAACTGTGCATGATTCCCACAGGGACGCCCCTCCACCGGCCAATGACCCTGGCGGCGCTGGAGGCGGGGATGAACGTGCTTGTGGAGAAGCCTGCGGCGGGCTGTATCGAAGATGTGCGAGCCATGCAGATAGCGGCACAGAAAGCAGGCAGGACCGTAGCCGTTGGTTATCAGCAGATGTACGCCCAGTCGACCATGGATACTAAGCGTCACATCCTGAACGGGACAATTGGCAAGCTGGAGTCTATCAAGTGCCTGGTCATGTGGCCGCGGGACCACTCTTACTATACGCGCAACAGCTGGGCAGGCCGGCTCACGGTTGGGAACGCCGTCGTTAACGACTCCCCTTTCAACAACGCCGTGGCACATGAGCTGATGATGATGCTTTTCCAGGCTGGCGCGACCGAGCGCGAGGCGGCAATCCCCGTATCGGTGGATGCAGAGATCTACAGGGCCAATGCCATCGAGAGTGCCGATACCGCCTGCATGCATATTACAACGGAGGAAGGGGTGCCGATCCGGTTTTACGCTTCTCACGCGTGCAAGAAGACATTTGAGCCGGAGATCCATATTTTGGGAACAAAAGGCGAGATTCTAATGACTCACAACCGTATTACCATCAGTCCGCGCGGCGGTAAGCCGATCGGGCTAACCACCGGCGGGGGTGCCGGTGCGCGCCATGCGATGATGGACGCGGTGCTTGATGCGGTGCAGGGAGGATCGTCATTCATCTGCGATCTTGAGCTTGCCTCCCGCCAGACCATGGTAGTCGGTGCGATTCACCGGGCCTGTCCCGTCCGCCCGGTCGAAGGAGAAACATGTACTTCTGAAAACGGCGCTCAGATTACGATTATCCCTGGAATTGAGGATGTGTTACGCCAGGCTTTTGCTGAAGATCGCTTGCTTCATGAGGGTGACATCCTGCTGCCAGGCATTAATCAGAAAGAAGGGTGAGCCACGAATGAAGATCCATGCCTCATCTGGATAACCCGCTGGACATCAATGACCGCGACAGCTTTCACTGGCATGCGGAGATGGGGATGCGGTTGATGGAAAAGTACGGCACCAACGGCAGTAAGCATGTCGGGCTAAAGAGACCGAGGCCCTTGTCCTAAAGCCAATATGGCTTTATGCAAAGATCGTGTCCACGCGGGACAAGTCGCTCAATGCGAGCTGCAGGCGATGAGGTCGTCGCAGGCGGTTAGCCAGTCGGGGGAAACGCGGGTGCCGCGTACGGGGCGGATGAAGAGCCGTCGTGCCGCCAGTATGCGCTGACCGGGGGGGGCGAGCAGGCGGTCGAGCCAGTGCGAGGGTTGGCGACTCAAGACGGTCAGCAGTTCATCCAGCAGATCCAGCGGTTCCTCCTGGAATGGTTCGAGAACAAACTGCCACAGGATATCGGGTTCCGACTTGATGGCATGCCGCAAGATGGCGGAAAGCCTTGCCCGCTGCTGGAACAGATCATGTCCGCGCAGGTACAGGGTCTGGCGGTTTGCCGAAGCCGGCGGCAGGTCTGTCAGGTCAAAGGGGGCAGCACAACGGGACTGGTCGGGGAAAAGATCCGGCAACCGGCGGCCGGCAAACGTTTCGGTCGGGGCGTCGAATGCCCCGAGGCGCTCAGCCGCCTCGTTCTCGATCTCACGCAGGTCGCGGGTGCTCAGCCTGTCGGTGGATAGGACGCGGTAGGGCGGCAGGGGCTGTGCTTTCAGTTTCAGTTCGGCCGCCCGGTCGCGCAGTTCGGTGCCCGGCAGCAGCAGGAGCGGGAGGAATTGCGGATGCGAATCGGGAACGTTTTCCAGCCACTGCAGGGAACGGTCGATATCCTGGCGATCCTGCCTTGGCAACCCATACATGAAGTCGATCGTGGGGCGGATGCCGTGCTGCTGAAGGTAGCCGATACCGCGCAATACGCGAGCGGGATTCGTGCCGCGCTGCAGGATTCGTAACACGGCCGGATCGGTGCTCTGGATGCCGACCTCCGCCTCGGTCACCCCGGCCTGTGCCAGTTGACGTGCCTGGTCCTCGGTCAGGGTGTCGGCCCGGATCTCGACAAAAAAGGCGATCTTGCGGTCGCGATTGGCACGTGCCAGGGTGGCGACGACGACGTCGAACTGCGGGTGGGCATTGAAGGTTGGGTCCACCAGCCTGATCTCGCGAGCGCCCCGGCGTTGCAGGATCCGGACACGCCGAAAAACGTTCTCGGGCGGGAGCGAACTGCTGCCGGCGCGGCGGAGATTGTAGCAGCAGAAGGCGCAGCGCAGGGGGCATCCACGGCTGGTTTCAAGGTAGGCCATGCCGTGCGCATCCGGGCGGTTGACGCGGGCGGCTGGCGGGGGCAGGATGTCGATCAGGGCGGGCAGCGTCCGTGGTCGGGTTCCCCAGGTCCACTCAGACGGTTGGCCCTTGACCGCAGGCACCTGTAGGCGGGTGACCACGGTTTCGATATCGGGATGTTCCCCGGTGCGAAGTGACTGCAGTATGGCCGGGAAGACCGTTTCGCCCTCGCCGATGGCAATCGCATCGCACGGAGAGTCGGCGCGGAAGAGCAGCGTGTGCTCGTGCGCGGCTTCGGGGCCGCCAAGCACGACGCGCAGGGTGGGGAGCAGGCGTTTGAGGTCCTGCAGCAGCCGCAGCGTCCGCTCCACGTTCCAGAGGTAGGCGGTGGTGGCGATGCAGTCCGGTCGCAGTTCCGCCAGATGCGCCAGCAGGGGCGCATCCGCCAGGTTGTCCTGTGCGGCAGAGGCCTCCAGCAACCGCCAGTGCCTTACTTCTGGCGAACGCCGCAGCGCATACGTCAGGCAGGCGGCGGCCAGCATGACGTTTTCCCCCGGCGCGGAAACGTCTGGATCGAGACGAGGTAACTGTAGGAACAACAACCGTTTCCGGGCGGGGTGGCGTGTCATATCATTTGTCACTCGAGCAGGTGGCGGCGGGCTTCTTCCAACTGGGTGTCGAGGGTGCCGTCGATGATGGTGTCGCCGATCTTGACGCGGATGCCGCCGAGGATGTTGTTCATGACGTGCGGTTGCAGGCGGACCGTGCGGTTGAGCGTCCGGCCGACCTCGGCCTCGATCACGGCCAGGCGCTCCGGCGAGAGGGCGACGGCGCTGTGGATCTCGCCGACCTCGATCTGCGTGTCGCCGGCGGTGGTGGCGGTGAAGGCGGCAGCCAGGGGGGCAAGCAGGTCGATATCGCCGGCGGCGGCCAGCAGCAGCGTGAAGGGCACGAGCAGCGGATGCAGTTGCCCCCCGAGCAGCTCCGCCAGGGCGTTCTGCTTGCCGGGGGCGGTGACGTCATCACTGGCCAGGAACTGGCGGACGGACGGGTTTTTGTGCATGAAATCGATCAGGTGGCCAAGGTCGGCGGACACCGCCTCGATGCAGTGGTTTGCCTCGGTGACGGCGTGCAGCGCCCGTGCGTAGACGGCGGGTTTATCGTTTGCGGGGCTCATTACGGTTCTTCTTCAGGCGCTCGATGAACTGGTCGGCCAGCTCCTCGTGGCGTTTCTCGTCGAGATTCTCACGGATGATCTGGCGGGCGATGCGCACCGACAGCGCGGCGACGGTCCCCTTCAGGTCGTCAAGGCTCTTGCGGGTCTCGTTCTCGATCTCGCTGCGGGCACGCTCCAGCAGCAGCTCGGTCTGCTGGCGTCCGGCCTCGGCCGCCTCCTGCTTGATGCCGGCCACGATGCGGTGCCCCTCCTCGATCGCCTCGCGTGACTGCTGGCGCGCCTCGGCGATGCCGGCCTGCTGCTGCTCGAACAAGTGGCGCGCCTCCAGGCGCGTGGTCTCGGCCTGCCGGATGGCATCGCGGATCGTCTCCTCGCGGCGCTGCAGCATCTCGCGCAACGGCTTGAAGGCAAAGCGCGAAAGCAGCAACATCAGCCCCGCGAAGGTCGCGAGAGCCCAGAAGAACAGACCTGCATCGAAATGGCCCATGAGGCATACCCCGTGTGTCGTGCGTTATTGCTGCTGCGATTCCATGGCGGCGGGCACGTGGCCCTCCACCGCGGCCGGCTGGCTGCTTGTTGCCGGCGTCTTGCCTGCCAGGGTGAAGGCGATCAGCAGGGCATAGAGGCAGAGCGCCTCAATGAACGCGATCGCCAGGATCATTAGTTTCTGGATCTGCGGGACGGCTTCAGGTTGACGGGCGGCGGCCTCCACGCTCTTGGAGGCGAGCATGCCGATGCCGATGCCGGTGCCGAGGGCGGCCAGGCCGATGGCCAGTCCGGCCCCGAGCCAGGCGAATGCTTCAGGTTGCATAAACAGGTTCCTCGTTCTTGGTTCGTTGTTCCTCGTTGAGATTCGAATCTGATTTCTAGCAAACTACATGATTCCGGCCCCGACGACAAGGCGCGAATTAAGGATAGCGCGAATGGCACAAAGAAAGACTGCTGCTCGGGATTTGAAATTCTTGTGGAGCCGGTGGACGAGAGCGGGCGACGAGAGCGGATTACGAGTTGCGCCGGTCGCTATTGGTTTGTATTAATTGCCATTATAATCATTATTGACAATACTGTATACCTTGGTAATTTAACAGGCATGAACTATCTAAACCGACACTTGGAACCGAGACTTCTTCGTCATGCCAAGGCGTTCAAAACCGTACTCGTCGCTGGGGCGAGACAGGTTGGCAAGAGCACGCTCCTGGAGCATGTTTTCCCGAATGTCCGCAAAGTCGTGTTCGACCCCGTTCAAGATCTATACGGGGCCCGCAGCGATCCGGACCAGTTTCTGGGCACATTCAGTTCACCGCTCATTCTGGATGAAGTGCAATACGCACCGGAACTTCTGCCGGCACTCAAACGACGCGTGGATTGTTCCGATGGGACGGGACAGTATTTTCTGACAGGCTCCCAGAATCTGGCAGTTCTGCGTGATGTTTCGGAAAGTCTGGCAGGACGCGTCGGCATACTGCGCCTCGATGGACTCACCCCGGCGGAAGAGGCCGGCAAAGCCGATGCTCAAAGCTGGTTGGTGGACTATCTATCAGACGCTAATGGATTCGCGGACAACATCAACAGCATTCTGACTCTTGAAACACGGCACTCATTGTGCCGGCACCTATGGCGGGGTGCTTTACCGGCCCTTGTACCGCTGGATGACGAGGATGTTCCGGCTTACTTGGGATCGTACGTGCAAACCTATGTTGAGCGGGACGTGCGGCGCATGGCAGACCTCTCCGACATGGCGCACTTCGGCCGCTTCCTGCGACTCTGCGGTGCCCTGACCGGCCAGGAGATCTTACAAGCCCAGTTCGGTCGCGAACTGGGAATCACCCCCAAGACTGCCCGTGCCTGGCTGAACCTGCTCGTATGGTCCTATCAATGGCTAGAATTACCGGCCTATTCCGGCAATGCCATCAAGAAACTCAGTGCAAAGCCCAAAGGACACCTTCAGGACACGGGGCTCGCCTGCTATCTCAACGCCATTCCATCGCCCGAAAGCCTGCTGGCCAGCCCGCATTTCGGGAATCTCTTCGAGTCCTGGGGTGTTGGCTGGATTCACCGCCAGATTCAGCGACTTTCGCTCGCGCCCACCATGTACCATTGGCGTACCCAGAACGGCGCAGAAGTCGATACCGTCCTTGACTACAACGGCAAGCTGTTCCCGATCGAGTTCAAAGCGGCGACACGTCTTTCAAATCACGACACGCGTGGCATACAGGCCTTTCGCAGCACTTACTCTACCGCGCAACCCGGCGTTATTGTCTACGGGGGAAGCCTTCCCTATCGACTCTCCGAGCATGCCATCGCCATCCCCTGGAACGCCATCTGATATCCACGCATAGAGAGACTGTAGACCGCAGGCTATAGGCATTGTGCTCGGGGAGTTTAACCGCGAATTTCGCTAATTATGCGAATGGGGATTGGGATGTGTTGACGGCGGAGATGAAGCGGTATCTGAGATCAGATCGACGGGGTATCTCAGTTACCCATCGCCGCCGTGGCGACGGAAATACAGGTGCAACCTAAGATGACCGTTTTCATCCAGCCGCCAGTAGGAACACGGGTGGTGCCCGTCCCGCCCGCTCAGGGATAAGCGAGCATCGGCTTGCACCCGATAGGTCATTGGTTGCGCCGCTGATACCGGGTGACTTCCTCAGTGCGAATCCATGGCGTCCTTGATATACATTCCGGCCAGCAATGTAAAGATAAAGGCCTGCAGGAAACCGACCAGCAGCTCGAAGACGCTCATGACCACGGCCCCGGCATAGGGCAGGGGCTTGAGGAACCAGGTGCTGGAGGCGGCCATGCCCAGGAAGATCAGGATCAGCGCATGCCCGGCCAGGATGTTGGCGAACAGGCGGATGGCCAGTGACAGCGGCCGGGCGAGCCAACTGACCACCTCGATCGGGAAGGCGAAGATCCGTACCGCCAGCGGCAGCCCCGGCGGGGCGAAACGCGCGAGGAACCCGATCAGGCCGTGCTGGCGTATATTGACCACGACCGTGACGGCGAAGACGACCAGTGCCAGAGCGCCCGTCACGCTCATGCTGGAGGTCATGGCCTTGACGTGCGAGGGCAGGGGGACCAGTGACATCAGGTTGCTGAAGAGGATGAAGAAAAAGAGGGTGAGCAGGAAGGTGGACCAGCGCGACGCCTGCTTGCCGAGGATCTCGCGGCCGGCGCTGCGGTCGATGAAGTCAATCAGCGCCTCCATCAGGTTCGGGAAGACACCCGTGGCGACGAGGGCCTTGCGGCGGCAGGCGAGCGTCAGGACCGTGAAGCAGGCCAGGGCGGCGATCCAGAGCAGCACGATCTCGTTGGTGATGCTAAGGTCGATCCCGAACACGGTCGGGAGCGCGATGATGACGGTTCTTTCTATCTCATGCATGGCTTGTCTATGCCCGCGGGGATTTGCGAAATTGTATGCGCATCCCGTTGCCTCAGTTGCGGCGCAACTGGGCTACATTTTAGTTACCCACTCGTTTTTGCCCGTCCTCCGTGCGCTGGCTTCACTTCTCCACAGCCGCCTTTAGTATGCTAATGGCCGCATCGCGGTAGGCGGCGGGCAATGACGCCTCCCGGTGCGACTGCATCATAGCGCAGAGTCCCTCCTCGTTGCAAATCATAACCCCGGCCAGTCCGGTGATGCCCCGTGGCCGCGTGCCGCCGCAGAAGCAGACGACCGGGATGATCGGTCGTTCAGCGGTCTCCTCGCCGGTTGCCTTCGTCAGCCGCTGGCGCAACCCGCTGGCCGCGGCCTTGGCCTGTTCGAGCGGATCGCGGTCGGGTGGCTGGCCGTCGCACAGCAGCGTATCGTGAGGGGCGGTGATCTCGCCGCTCCAGTTCTTGGTCTCGATCACGAAGATGGCGTGCGGGGCGACGACGACATGGTCGATATCCGCGCCGCCGCCGGAGGATAACGGCGAGTCATCCAGGGCCACGCCGTGAAAGACGTGCCAGCCCGCCGGCAGGCGGTCGAGTGCACGGGCGACGGCTTCCTCGCCCCGCGCGCCCTTGAGATAGCGTTGCAGCCGGTCACGGCTGTAGTTGGCGGCGGCCGCGACGGCAACGGCCAGCGCCAGGAACAACAGGCCGGTGACGCCAGAGGATAGCGCGGGTACGGGCAGCGCGGCGCGGATCAGGTAGCCAAGCGCGATGAAGACCAGCACCAGCGGCCATAGGCTGTGTCCGAGTCCCAGCAGACGGACACGCGAGCCTGGGCTGCCGTGGACCTGCGCGCGGGCACCTGTCTGCGAAGATGAAGTGGTTTTCATGGCTAGGGTACGGGATTAAAGCAGACGGATGCTGACGACTTCGACACGACCAGCAGGGCGGTCAGGACTCCGATAACCGCGCCCATCAAGACCTCGAGCCGGGTATGGCCGAGCAGCTCCTTGAGTTTGACTTCCGACAGGTGGTGCTCCTTGAACAGTTCCGCGATCATCTCGTTGAGCAGGCGGGCTTGCTGGCCCGCCGCGCGGCGGACGGTCGAGGCATCGAACATGGTGATCATGGCAAAGGCCATCGCCACAACGACAACCGGGGAACCGAAGCCGGCCTCGAGCCCGATCGAGGTCGCCATGCCGGTGGCGAAGGCGGAGTGCGCGCTGGGCATTCCACCCGTGCTGACCAGGTAGCTGAAGTCCAGTCGCCGGGTCCGGCTGAGTGCGCAGAGCATCTTGACGGATTGCGCGATCGTCCATGACCAGAACGCTGCCCAGAAACACGGGTTGTCGAACAGGGACATGAAATCGGCATCCATGGTCAGGATCCCCGATTGTAGGCGAAGTCCATCTGGCGGGCTGCCAGTTGCTCGTCCGGCCGAGCGACCGGCGTGGTCAGCGGGGCGGCGGTTACGGATGCAGGGTCGGATTCCGCCAGCGCGGCGATCTCGCGCATGGCGTCGATGAACTGGTCGAGCGTCTCCTTGCTCTCGGATTCGGTCGGCTCGATCATCATGGCTTCCTTGACGATCAGCGGGAAGTAGACCGTGGGCGGGTGGAAGCCGCGGTCCATCAGCGCCTTGGCGATATCCATGGCATGCACGCCCTTGGCCGCCTGGCGCTTGGCCGACAGCACGAACTCGTGCATGCAGGTCTGGTCGTAGGGCAGCTCGTAGACATCCTTGAGCCGGTTCATCATGTAGTTGGCGTTCAGGACCGCTTGTTCGCTGATCTCCAGCATCCCTTCCGCCCCTTGCAGCATGCAGTAGGCGCAGGCGCGCAGCACGATCAGGAAGTTGCCGTAGAAGGGTGCGATGTAGCCGATCGACTTCGGATAATCGTACTCGAGTGTGTAGGAGTTGTCGCGGCGTTTCTGGATGCGTGAGATCGGCAGGTACGGCTCGAGATGCTTGCGCACGCCGACTGGGCCCGCGCCGGGCCCGCCGCCGCCGTGGGGGGTGGAGAACGTCTTGTGCAGGTTGATGTGCATCACGTCGACGCCGGCATCGCCCGGACGGAACCGCCCGAGGATCGCGTTGAGATTGGCACCGTCGTAATAGACGAGGGCATCGTGCCGGTGCGCGATCTCGGCGACCGTCTGGATATGGCGGTTGAAGATGCCCAGCGTGTTGGGGTTGGTCAGCATGATCGCGGCCGTGTCGTTGTTGACGGCCGCTTCCAGCGCCTCCAGGTCGAGCATGCCGGTGGTCGGGTCGGTCGGGATGGATTGGGTGGCGAAACCCGCGATGGCCGCGCTGGAGGGGTTCGTCCCGTGCGCCTCGTCGGGAATCAGGACCACCCGTTTCCGGTTGCCCTTGTCTCGGTGGTAGGCCGCGATCAGCATCATGCCGGTCATCTCGCCGTGCGCACCCGCCATCGGGTGCAGGGTGAAGGCATCCATGCCGCCGATCTCGCAGAGTATCTGCTCGAAGGTGTGCATCACTTCCAGAGCCCCCTGCACGAGCAGCCCGCCGTGGCGGAGCTGCGGCAGGAACGGGTGCAGGTTCATGAATCCGTCGAGCGAGGCGATCACCTCGGTGATCTTGGGATTGTACTTCATCGTGCAGGAGCCCAGCGGATAGAAACCGCCGTCGATGCTGAAGTTCTTTTTCGACAATCCGGTAAAGTGGCGCACGACATCCAGCTCGGACAGTTCGGCCAGTGGCAGCGGGGATTGCCGCCGCAGGTTGGCCGGGATCTCGCTATCGACCGGGACATCGACGCGGGGAAGCTTGACACCACGGCGGCCGGGAATGGATTTCTCAAAGATGACACTCACAGTATCGCCTCCTGACGCAGGACGGATTCAATCGTTTCGGCCAGCATGCCGATCTCGTAGCGCGTGCGCTTCTCCGTGACCGCCACCAGCAGGTAATTGTCCATACCGGGGTAGAAGCGGCCCAGCGGCAGGCCGGCGGCGATGCCGCGCTCGATCAGCCGGTTCACCAGTTCATTGGCATCCATCGGCAGCCGCACGGTGAATTCGTTGAAAACAGGGCTGCTTTCCATCACCTCGACGCCGGGGATCGCCTTGAGGCGCTTGATCGCGTAACGCGTCTTGGAAAGGCACAGTTCCGCGACCTCCCGCAGGCCGGCGGGGCCGAGCAAGGACATGTGGATATGGGCGCGCAGGGCGCAGAGTGCTTGGTTCGTGCAGATGTTCGAGGTGGCCTTGTCGCGGCGGATATGCTGCTCACGTGCCTGCAGGGTCAGTACAAAGGCGTCGCGCCCCTCGCGGTCGCGCGTGCGTCCGACCAGGCGCCCCGGCATCTTGCGCACCAGCGTGCTGGTGGTGGCCATGAACCCGAGATAGGGCCCGCCGAAACTCAGCGGGATGCCCAGCGACTGCCCCTCGCCGGTCACGATGTCGACCCCGCATTCACCGGGCGTCTTGAGTACGCTCATGGCGACCGGGTAGACCGACTGGATTACCAGCGCCCCCTGCGTATGGCAGGCCTCGGCGATATCGCTGTGATCGTCGATGACACCGAAGAAGTTGGGGTTCTGAAGGATTACGGCCGCCGTCTCGCCCGTGATTGCCGCCGCGAGTGCCGCGCGGTTGCTCTGGCCGTGGGAGACCGGAACCTCGTCCAGGCCGATCGACAGGTTGGCCGTGTAGGTCCGGATCATCGTGCGGTAGACCGGATTGATCCCGCCGTCCAGCACGATCCGGCTGCGCTTGGTGGCGTGGATGGCCATCTGGCAGGCTTCGCAGAGGGCCGTGCCGCCGTCGTAGAGCGAGGCGTTGGAGACGTCCATCCCCGTCAGGCGGCAGATGCTGCTCTGGTACTCGTAGATCGCCTGCAGTGTCCCCTGCGAGACTTCGGGCTGGTAGGGCGTGTAGGCCGTGTAGAACTCGCTGCGGCCGGCCAGCGCGTCCACGGCGGCGGGAATGAAGTGGTCATACACGCCGCCGCCGAGGAACAGCGTCAGCGGCCCCGCGTTACGGGCGGCCGCCCGCTGGAAATAGTTCCGCACCTCGAACTCCGAGCGGGCGGGGGGCAGGTTGAGCGCACCTGCCCGCAGCGAGGGGGGGATGACCTCGAAGAAGGCATCGGTCGATGCGGCACCGCAGGCATCCAGCATCTCGCGCTGCTGGGCGGGGGTATTGGCTGTATAACTCATTTTCCTTACTTGCCTATAACTTCAATTCCCCAACGTTTCTTCCCGCATCATTTTGGCCACCCAAGGGCCGCCGCTACTCGTCGTCCTCTTCGTCCTCGTGCAGGGCCTCGTAATCGGCGGCATCGAGCAGTTCCTCGAGCTGTTCCTCGTCATAGTTGGCCAGTTTGAAGATCCAGCCTTCGCCGTAGGGATCCTCGTTGATGATCTCGGGGGTGCCGTCGAGGGCATCGTTGATCTCGACGATCATGCCGCTGATCGGCGCGTAGATATCGCTGGCGGCCTTGACCGACTCGATCACGCCGCATTCCTCCTCCTGCTCGACGTTATGGTCGGTCTCGGGCAGTTCGACAAACGTGATGTCGCCGAGAGCTTCCTGTGCATAGTCGGAAATCCCGACCACCGCCAGGCCCTTCTCGATCTTTACCCATTCATGTGTTTCCGTGTACCGTCTGTCACTCGGGGTCATGCTTGCTCCTCTCTCCGGTCTGCTCGGGGTTGTTCGGGGCAGGTCGCTACCGCGCCTGCACAATCAGAATGCACGCACCTTTCATCACACTGCGGACAACTCGTCAACAACAAAAAATCAGAAACCATTAAAAATATACTGATTGATTCACGTAAAAGCCAAAAACATTACAAATGAGGCTCTTGCAAAACCCCTCGCTGTGCCCGCTTGAAGCCGGGCACAGCGAGGGGTTTTATAAGGTATATTGCTTCAGCTCCGAACCAACGGAACTAAACGCCTGCAACAGCAACTCGAACGCGATCTGGAGGCCAATCTGGCTGATTTGCCAATCAACTGCGACTGGGGCTGCAAGAAGAACAGCCAGAGCAAACGCCAAGGCCAGCCGCAGACGCATCGAAAAACCCGGTTCTGAATGCCGGGAAGGGTGGAGTGTGCCCTCAAATAATTTGGAATAGACGCCACACGCGCTACGGTGATATGTTGCAAGGACGTAACCCCAACGACTTTGCAAACAAGGAAAACCACCCATGCCGGCACCCGAAAGCATACGCGCCCTGTGCGAGACCTTCACCCTGCACCGCGAGCACTACACCTCCGGCGGCTATAACGAGACCGAACTGCGCCGCGAGTTCCTCGACCCGTTCTTTACTGCCCTGGGCTGGGACGTCGACAACAAGGCGGGCTATGCCGACGCCTACAAGGACGTCATCCATGAGGACGCCATCCGCATCGGCGGCTATACCAAGGCTCCCGGCTACTGTTTCCGCATCGGCGGCACCCGCAAGTTCTTCGTCGAGGCCAAGAAGCCCTCGGTCAATATCGACGTTGACATCGCCCCCGCCTACCAGCTCCGCCGCTACGGCTGGTCCGCCAAGCTCCCGCTTTCCATTCTTTCCGACTTCGAAGAGCTGGCCGTCTACGACACCCGCGTCAAACCGGAAAAGGCCGACCGCCCCGCCAAGGCCCGTATCCTCTACTACACATTCGACCAGTACGTCGACAAATGGAACGAGATAGCGGCGGTCTTTTCCCGCGACGCCATCCTGCGCGGCTCCTTCGACAAATACGCCGAAACCGCCAAGGGCAAACGCGGCACCGGCGCGGTGGACGATACCTTCCTGGCCGAGATCGAACGCTGGCGCGACCTGCTCGCCCGCAACCTCGCCATCCGCAACCCCGGCCTCACCGTCCGCGATCTCAACCTCGCCGTGCAGAAGACCATCGACCGGATCATCTTCCTGCGCATCTGCGAGGACCGCGGCACCGAGGACTACGGCCGCCTGCAGGCACTGCTCAACGGTCCGCGCACCTACACCCGCCTACAGCAGCTCTTCCACCAGGCTGATGCACGCTACAACTCCGGGCTCTTCCACTTCGACTCCGGCGAAAAAGGCCGCACCGGCTCCCCCGATACGCTCACCACGCATCTGGAGATCGACGACAAGATCCTCAAGGACATCCTCAAGAACCTCTACTACCCGGACTCCCCCTACGAATTCTCCGTCCTGTCCGCCGACATCCTCGGCCAAGTCTACGAGCAGTTCCTGGGCAAGACCATCCGCTTGACCGACGGCCATCAGGCCAAAATCGAGGAAAAGCCCGAAGTCCGCAAGGCGGGCGGCGTCTACTACACCCCCAGCTACATCGTCGACTACATCGTCCAGAATACCCTCGGACGGCTCCTCGATGGCGAAGATCCCGGAAAGCCCCAGCCCGTCTCCATGGCCAAAGCCGCCGAGATCAAGGTGCTGGATCCCGCCTGCGGGTCCGGCTCGTTCCTGATCGTCGCCTACCAATACCTGCTCGACTGGCATTTAAGGCAATACACCGCCGATCCCGCCACCGGCGAACTCGATCTCGAAAAAGCCAGACGCAACGCCGCCGGGAAAGCACCAAAGATTTACCAGGCCGCTGGCGACACCTGGCGACTCACCACCGCCGAACGCAAGCGCATATTGCTCAACAGCATCCACGGGGTGGACATCGACTCCCAGGCGGTTGAAGTCACCAAGCTCTCGCTACTGCTCAAGGTGCTGGAGGGCGAAACCCAACAGCAGCTCCAGCGCGACTTCCTCAGCGAGCGCCAGCGCATCCTGCCCGACCTCGGCGGCAACATCAAATGCGGCAACTCCCTCATCGGCCCGGAGATTTATCGCCAGCAGGAGCTTTCCCTGCTGTCCGAGGATGACCGTTACCGCATCAACGTCTTCGACTGGAAACAGGCATTCGCAAGGGTGTTTGACGGCGGCGGCGGCTTCGACTGCATCATCGGCAATCCGCCGTATATCCGCATCCAGACCATGAAGGAGTGGGCACCGGCTGAAGTCGAACTTTACAAGACGCTGTACCATGCGGCATCGGCAGGCAACTACGACATCTACGTCGTCTTCGTGGAAAAGGCACTCCAGCTTCTCAACCCTAACGGCAGCATGGGCTACATCCTGCCACACAAGTTCATCAACGCGCAATACGGACGGCCATTGCGCAAAATCATCACCGCAGGACAGCACCTGAGGCACCTTGTCCACTTCGGCGACCAGCAGGTCTTCGCGGGGGCAACCACCTATACATGTTTGCTGTTTCTCGAAAAAGCAAGCATGACAACCTGTTCACATCGGCTGGTGCCGGATCTTGCCGAATGGCGTTCCGAACAGGAACCCAAAAGTTGCACAGGCGTCTCGCCTGTTCATCAGAGCACAAGCACCACACCGACCCTCAAGGAAGCCGCCGCCCTCTACCGGATTCGTAAACCAAGGAAAGACGGCGCATCCATCATCGGCACGACACCCAACAAGCTGCTCACCGACGAACCCTGGAACTTCATCACCGGGAAGAACGCAGGGACGCTCGAACGCCTCGACAGGCTAAAAACCAAGCTTGGCGATGTCGCGCACATCTTCGTCGGCCTTCAAACCAGTGCCGACAACGTATTTGTTGTCCCGCTTGACTCGAAAATCGAACGCGGTCTCACTCGACCGTTCCTGCTGACCGGGGAACTTAGTGCCTACACCACGCCGCAACCGGTAGCCCGCATCATCTTCCCCTACGAGATCGTCAACGGCAAAGCCGAACTGATGACGGCGGAAACGCTTGAGCACAAATACCCGAAAGGCTGGACCTATCTCTGCGAAAATCGTGATACCTTGCGACAGCGTGAACGGGGCAAATGGAAGCACGACCGCTGGTACGCCTTCGGCCGTTCGCAGAATCTTACGCAGATGGACGCCGATAAGCTCATCATCCAGGTCACCGCGCAGCGGCCGACCGTCATGCTCGACACCACCGGACTCTACATGACCGGCGGCGGCAGCGGCCCCTTCTACGGCATCCGACCCAAAACCGCCGCCTACCCGATCAAATACCTGCTGGCCTTGATGAACTCCTCTCAATTCGGCGACATCATCGCGGCGCAAAGTACCAACCTGCGCGGCGGCTACATCAAATTCTCCAAGCAATACATCGAGACCGCCCCGGTCATCCCGCCCGAGGAGGCCGGACCGGAGAAAGTCCGCCAGCTCATCGCCCTAGTCGATCAGCTCATCGCCCTGCGGCAACAACTCGCCGCCCCCGGCTCCCCGCACGAAACCGAAAACCGCAAAAACCAACTCGCCGCCCTAACCGCCACCCTCGACTCCGCCGTCGCGGAGCTTTACGGAGCAGAGAAATGAACAATGTGATGAACAGCGCCATTGACGATTTGTCCATAGTGGAACGCGACTAATTGCCGACAAATATAAAAACGTTCTTGCATCGGAAGACTGAACGGTCTATTGTACATAGTCATATAGTTATATGAAACATCACGTCACATTTATTGAGACAAGCATCTTCACGAGGCGTATTACTGAACTTATCAGAGTATAGGAATGAAGAAAGAATTATTCGTTGAACTTACGGAAAGCCTGAACGAGGTGCTGGCGCATGCACAGGGGAAGATAACGCTAAAAACGAAACGCGTGCCGATCCCGGAATTACCCGAAGAACGCCCGTCAAAAGATATTGTGCGCATTCGCAAAGCACTGGGCGTAAGCCAGGCTGTATTCGCTCGTGTATTGGGCGTTGCCCGCGATACGGAAATCAGTTGGGAACAAGGTCGCCGCAAACCGTCCGGTCCTGCCCTGCGTCTGCTGGAAATTGCAGAGCGCCATCCTGAATACCTGGTTGAAGCGTAAAGCCAGTTGCGCCGCAACGCATGCTGGACTTGAACAAGAAGAAAGCGGCGGAGAAGACCCCGAACATCCTCGACCAGCTCGAAACGCAGATCAGCGCCACCGAAACCCGCATCAACGCCATCGTCGCCGGTTTGTACGGGATGGAAACTGCGGTGCTCAATCGCATGTGATCGGTTGTACGTTTGAAAAGCATATTTCAACCATCCAAGGCACCCCAGCGTTTGAAGAATGGCGAAATTGGCTGGCGAGAAGGTACATAATAATGAATCCTTAACATCGAGACAATTGGGCGCAAAAGGAGATGATGACATGGATGAGAGAATGGTGAAGGCATGCACGGTTTCGGCTTTCCTGGCGTTTGTGTTCTGTCTCGGCGCGGGTCTGTGGATCCTGACCAAGACCGGACTCGACCATGGAAACGATGCCGTCTCCACGGGGATCGGGCTCTACTTCATCGGGAAAGCATTCTTTGTCGGCCCGATGCTGCTGCTGACGGCCAGATCGCAGCGAAAACCTTGATTATGGCTTCGCGCCGGAGGGCAGGATGACCGAAACGGCCATTTTGCCGGGGGCGAAAACGAGGCGGGCGGCGTCGCGGACATTCTCGGCCGTCACGGCGGCGATCCGCTCGGGACGGGTGAAGAGGTAATCCGCACCGAGCCCGTAGCGGACGTTCAACGCGCAGTCGCGGGCGATGGACAGGGTGTTCTGCAGGCGCATGGCGTGATCGGCCGTGAGCTGTGCCTTGGCCCGGGCCAGTTCGTCCTCGCGCAGTCCCGTTTCTGTCAATCGGCCGATTTCCGCCAGGAACAGGGCCTCGACCTCGGCGGCGGCCTCGCGGCGGGTGCCGGCGTAGAGGGCGAACATGCCGGGATCGATCCCGGCCTGCTGCATCGCGCCGGTGAAATAGGCCAGCCCGCGCTTGTCGCGGATCTCGAGCGCGAGATCGGACGAGAGGCCGCTCATGGCGGTCTGCAGGACATCCAGCGCGTCCTGGCGCGCATCAAAGACGGTCACGCCGGGGAACCCGGCCATGACGATGGCCTGCTCGCGCGGGACTTCCTGCTCGAGCCTTGCCGGCAGGGTCGGCGCTGGCGCGTCCGGGGCCAGGGTGGGTGCCGCACCGGCAACGATGCCGGCAAAGGCGCTTTCGGCCAGGCGGCGGGCCTCGTTGGTACTGATGGCACCGACGATCGAGATCGCCAGGTTACCCGCCACGGTCAGGCGACTGTGATGAGCGACCAGGTCGTCGCGCGTCAGGGCGCTGACGGTTTCCGCCGTGCCTTGGGGGTCGAAGCGGTAGGGGTGGCCGAGGAAAAGCAGTTCCCGCAGTTGCTGGCCGGCAAGGGCCATCGGCTGCTCGGTCTGCTGCCGGATACTGGCGAGCTGAAGCACTCGCTGGCGGTCGATCTCGCTCTCTTCGAACAGCGGGTTTATGAGGCAGTCGGCCAGCAGGCTGATCAGCGTTCCTGCATCATTGCTGAGGCAGCGGGCCGAAAGGCCGAAGGCGTTGTAGCCGCTGTAGGCGCTTAGCGAGGCCCCGAGCGATTCCACCGTCAGGGCAATCTGCTCACGGCTAAGCGCGGTTGTCCCCCGCAGCAGCAGTTCGGCCATCAGGGTCGTGATTCCGCTATTGGTGGCGGTTTCGGCCCGGGTGCCGCCCTGCAGTGCCACAGCGATATGGACGAATGGGAGGCGGTTGTCTTCCCGCACGATCAGTGCGGCCCCGCTGTCAAGCGTCATGGTGTGCGTCACCGGTTTGGCAGGGGCGTCCGCCGTGATGTTTAGCGCGCCGGCGTCTCCGTCGGCTTTGGGTACCAGCAGCACGAGCGACTGCCTGGCAGGGACCAGGTATTCGCGGGCGACACGCGTGAGATCGGCCGGAGTCACCGTGCGAAGCTGCTCGAGCCAGCCTTCGCTGAAACGCGGGTCGCCGGTCAATTCCAGGTCACTACCGAAACGGGCGGCCTGGCCGTTCATCGTGGTCAGTTCGCCGATTTGCTGGGTCAGTGCCGAACGCACGGCCTTGGCGACCTCGGCTTCGGTGAAGGGGACGGTCTTGAGGTATTCGAGTTCTTGCCGGATGGCGGCGACGGCCGCTTCCTCCTGCTCGGGGTCGAACTCCGCGCCCAGGCCGAGCAGGCCCGGACGGCCCGGCGTATAGGACCAGACCGAGACGCTGTGCAGCAGGCGGCGGTCCTCGACGAGCGAGCGATGCAACCGCGAGGAGCGCCCCTGGCCGGCCACGGCGGTCAGGATGTCCAGGGCGGGGGCGTCGGGATGGCGGATGTCGACCGCCGGCCAGGCGGCGGCGAGGCGCCCGATCTCGTAGTCGCCGGTCAGGCGCTCGAAACGGGGCGAGACCTGTGGCGGCTCGTCCGGCAGGATGACCGGGGCGCGCCGACGGCGCTTGAAGTCGGCCAGCTTTCCGGTGATATACGCGCGGACCTCGGCGGTGTCGATGTCGCCGACCATCACCAGGATGGTGTTGTCCGGGGTGTAATGACGGTTGTAGCAGGCGACCAGATCCTCGCGCGTCAGCGTGGTGAATACGTCGGGGTAGCCGATGACGGGGTGGCGGCGGGTATCGGCGCGGAAGACGGTCTGCCAGAGCACCTTGCCCAGCACACGGTCCGGGCTGTCCTCGCCCATGGCCACCTCGCGCAGGATTACCTCCCGCTCCAGCTTCCATTCCTCCTCCGGGAACGCGGCGTTCATCACCGCGTCCGCGAGCACGTCGAAACCGGTTTTCCAGCGGGCGGACGGCAAGTCGGCAAAGTAGACAGTGCGGTCGAGGGTCGTATAGGCGTTGACCCGCCCGCCCGCCTCGTTGATCTCGCGGGTGACCGTGCCGGGGGCGCGGGTCGGGGTGCCCTTGAAGAGCATGTGCTCGATGGCGTGGGAAATGCCGCTGCCAAGGTACTGGTCCTCGTGCATGGACCCGCAGCCGATTCGGAACTGCACGGAGACCACCGGTGCGGCCGCATCGGCCTTGAGTAGGCATTCGAGCCCGTTGCCGAGCGTGAACCGCTCGATCCGTTCGTTCTCGCGGCGCAGTACGTCCACGACGGCGTCCGGCTCACCGCCACCGACCACCGTGCTGGCGGTCAGGGCCATCATCGAGATTGCCGTGATTTTCTCCATCATATTGGTTCCTTGTTTTCCGGTAGGAATGGTTTTTCAAAAGCCTCGTCGAAATCGTATCCGTTGGCGAAATCCTCGCGCTTGTCCTCGTTGGTCTTGCCCAGTTCGCCAGCCTCGACCAGGTTGAATACCAGCTCGCCGATATCCTCGGTGCGGTAGAGTCCCCAGTCGTGGAGCACATGCAGCGCGAGCGGGCCGAACGATTGCAGCGCCAGGTCGCGGAACCCCTCGCTCAATTCCCGCCCGCTGACGTGGTGGGCGGGGCCTTTGCGGGGCTTGTCCAGCATCTTGGCAGTGTACTCGAGTGCCTCACGCAGGAAAACATACGCCTCCATATCGTAGCGCGGATCCTGCTGGCAGATGGCTTTCAGTTTCTCTAGCATGTTTAAATAATTCAAAAAGTTACCGGTTGATGGCGGTCTTTAATTTGCTGCCCAACGCCTGCATCTCCGCCATGTTCCCGTACGCATGCCCATGCCAGTTCCAATGGTGGCCGTCATTGGCGAACCGGGGGATCACGTGGAAATGCAGATGCGGCACGACCTGGCCGGCGGCGGCGCCGTTGGCCAGGTGGACGTTGACGCCATCAGCCCCCAGGGCATCGAGCTGGGCCTGCGCCACGCGCTGCACCGTCGCCATGCAGGCCGCCAGGATGGCCGGCGGTGCGGCGGTCAACGGATCGACATGCGTCTTCGGGATCACGAGCGTATGGCCATTGATGATCGGGGCGATATCGAGGAATGCCAGTGTCTCCTCATCCTCGTAGATCCGGGTCGAGGGTATTATTCCGGCCACCAGCTTGCAGAAGATACAGTCCATCACGCCTCCCATGTCACGTTTCAGAAGAAATGGAGCATAAGCCGCGTTGTACTCAAAGTCAAATGATTCAAACTTGTAAGCGCACATGTGTTGTGGTCTAATCCAATGGCAACCAGGAGGTCGTATATGGATATCAAGCTCAACCCCGTTGAGGCGCGTGTTCTCGGATGCATGATCGAGAAGGAATTGACGACGCCGGAATATTATCCGATCAGCCGCAACAGCCTCGTGGCGGCCTGCAACCAGAAATCAAACCGGGATCCCGTCATGCTGCTGACGGAATCGGATGTGGAGCACGCCCTCGAATCGCTACGCTACGACCATCGGTTGGTCGCCCAGGTGACCCTGGCTGGCAGCCGGGTCGTGCGGTTCCGTCACGAGCTGCTCACGCACTTCAAGTTCAGCCCGGAGGAAACCGCCGTGCTTTGCGAACTGCTGCTGCGCGGCGCGCAGACCGCCGGGGAACTGCGCACGCACACCCAGCGGATCGTGGCCATCGATTCGCCGGCAACCGTCAAGAACATCCTCAACAGCCTGATGCACTGGGGCGAATCCGTCTTTGTCAGAACCATTCCCGCCTCATCAGGAATGCGCGAGGAAAGGTACGCCCAGACGTTCTGCGAGACAGGTGAGGAAGGGAATGAGGCGGCAATCCAGCCAGTGTGGTCTCCCGCGCCAGAAGCAGGCTCCGGGGACCGGATCGCGATGCTGGAAGACAAGATCGCGGCGCTCGACGCGCGACTTGCCGTCCTGGAGAATGCCCTGCTCTGAACCAGGTCAGGCGGACAGGTGGATGGCGGTCTGTATGGCCGCTGTCAGGCTTTCGGGCGAGGCCTTGCCCCGCCAGGCGATGTCGAAGGCGGTGCCGTGGTCGACGGAGGTCCGCACCAGCGGCAGCCCGAGCGTGACGTTGACCCCGGTCTCGAACGCCAGCATCTTGAACGGGATCAACCCCTGGTCGTGGTACATCACGATGTAGGCGTCGGTCCTTTCCCGCAGGGACGGGATGAAGGCGGTATCGGGCGGCAGCGGGTCGCTGACCTGCAGGCCGTCCGCGCGAGCCGCCAGCACCGCTGGCAGGATCAGTCGCTGTTCCTCGTCGCCGAACAGGCCGTGCTCGCCCGCGTGGGGATTCAGCCCGCAGACGGTCAGGCGCGGAGCCTGCCTGCCGAAGCGGCGCATGGCGGCGTCCGCCAGCCGGATGACCTCGCCGATGCGCGACACGGTCAGTTCCGACGCCACCTGGGCGAGGGCGATATGCGTCGTCGCCAGGCAGACGTTGATGACGGGGGATGCCATCATCATGCAATAGCGCCGGGTCCCGGTCAGCGCGGCCAGCATTTCGGTGTGCCCCGGATAGGGAACCCCGGCAAGCTGTAGCGCTTCCTTGTGCAGCGGGGCCGTCACCACCGCCCGGATACACCCCTGCTGCGCCGCCTGCACTGCCAGTTGCACGTAGCGGAAGGCGGCGGCCCCGCAGGCGGCCTGCACCACCCCCGGCGTTACCGCCTCCGCCTCCGGTACGCCACAGTCCGCCACAAGCGGATGCCCGCCCGGCGGCAACCCGTCGGCCAGCAGGTCGGCAACTGGCACCACCTCCGCCTCGAACGGGATCCCGCAGACCCCGGAAACCCGCCGCAGCAGGGCGGCGCTGCCGAAGACCACCGGACGGCAAAGGCCCGTTACCGCAGGCAGGCGCAGCACCCGCAGGCACAGCTCGGGGCCGACTCCCGCCGCATCGCCCATCGTGATCCCGATCGCCGCCCCCGGACCGCCTCCGTCCCTGCCTCTACTGTCCGTCTCTCTCACGCTGACCTCGCTCGCTGTATTCCCCAAAATGAACCGCCACCAAGCTACCCCGAAGCACGGACGGACGTCAAGCGGGCAGCAACTTCCATTGACAACTGCGTTTACAGGTTGAAAATTGCGCGGCGAAGGCTTAGTCTGCTGCCCATGCCTGAAATCAAACTCGATATAGCCGGTATCAAGGCGATCCTTGAAGCCAATGCCGCCGCGTACGCGCCGGATGTCACGACCGACGAGATCGGCCACGTGACCGCCATCGGCGATGGCATCGCGCATGTGGATGGCCTGCCCGGCGTCATGGCCGAGGAGATGGTGCTCTTCCCGAACGATGTCTACGGTGTGGTCATGAATCTGGAACGCCGGCATGTCGGTGTGATCGTGCTGGGTAACGGCATGCATATCCAGGAAGGCGATGTTGTCAAGCGCACGCGCCGCGTGCTGGAAGCGCCGGTCGGCGACGCCCTGCTGGGGCGTGTCGTCACCCCGCTGGGTAAACCGATCGACGGCCAGGGACCGCTGCCGAAGGCCGAGACCCGCCTGGTGGAAACCGACGCGCCGGGCATTGCCGAGCGCGAATCGATCCACGTCCCCTTGCAGACCGGCCTCAAGGCGATCGATGCCATGACCGCCATCGGCCGTGGCCAGCGCGAGCTGATCGTCGGTGATCGCCAGACCGGCAAGACGACCCTCGCCGTCGACGCGATCATCAATCAGGCCGCCACCGGCGTCAAATGCGTCTACGTCGCCATCGGCCAGAAGATGTCGACGATCGTCAACGTGGTCGAGATCCTGCGCCAGGCCGACGCCCTGCGCCACACCATCGTGGTGGCCGCGAGTGCCGGCGACTCGGCCCCGCTGCAGTACATCGCCCCCTTTGCCGGCTGCTGCATGGCGGAATTCTTCCGCGACCGCGGCGAGGATGCCCTGATCGTCTACGACGATCTCTACAAGCATGCCGTGGCCTACCGCGAGATCTCGCTGTTGCTGCGCCGCCCCCCCGGCCGCGAGGCCTTCCCCGGCGACATCTTCTATCTGCACAGCCGGCTGCTCGAGCGGGCTGGACGCCTGGCCTCGCACCAGGGCGGCGGCTCGCTGACCGCCCTGCCGATCGTGGAGACCAAGGAAGGCGACTATTCGGCCTACATCCCCACGAACCTGGTCTCGATCACCGATGGCCAGATCTACCTCGAGCCGGACCTTTTCCACCAGGGCTTCCGCCCCGCGATCAACGTCGGCCTCAGCGTCTCGCGCGTCGGAAGCAATGCCCAGATCAAGGCGATGAAGCAAGTGGCGATCAAGCTGCGCATGGACCTGGCGCAATACCGCGAGGTGGCCTCCTTCGCCCAGTTGACCACCGACCTGGACAAGGCCACGCTCAAGCAGCTCCATCGCGGCGAACGTCTCGCCGAGATCCTCAAGCAGCCCGCGGGGGCACCGTTGCCGGTCGAGAAGCAGGTCTGCATCATGTGGGCCGCGATCAACGGCTGGCTCGACGATATCGCTTTGGCCGACATCGCCCGCTTCGAGCACGAGTGGTTCCGCCTGCTCGACGGGGCCTATCCCACCATTGGCCGCGCGATTGCCGGGACCGGCGAGCTTTCAAAGGAGACCGAAGGCGAGCTGACGACATCCCTGACCGCGTTCAAGACGGTCTTTGTCCCCACCGAGGCGGCCGTGATGTTCGACCGCAAGCGTGTCGTCCCCCCGATGGAGCACCACGAGACCCGCCTGATGAACACCGCCGTCCAATCCGGCAACTCTCCAGCTCGTTCCGAGGAGTAACCGTCAACCAGGTGAACCCGCATCATGGCAACAGCGTTATCAGACATCAAGCGGCGCATCGGCACGACGGCGCAGATCCGCAAGGTCACCAGCACCCTGCAGAAGGTGGCCAGCGCCAAGCTCGTCCAGGAGCAGCGGCGCATCGCCAATGCCGACGAGTACACCGGGCGCCTGCTGGCCCTGCTGAACCTGGCCGACCGCGGTCTGCCGTCCGGTGCGGAGTCCCACCCGCTGATGCAGCCGCGGGCGGGCGGGAACGCCATCGCGCTGCTTGTGTTCGGGGCCGACCGCGGCTTGTGCGGCACGTTCAACACGGTCCTGATGAAGGCGGTCACGACGTTCGTCGAGCAGCACGGCGATGACACCGTGCATCTCCTGATGAGCGGCAAGGTGCCGTACAACCGGGCTGTGCGCCGGCAGCTCGCCCCGCTGGAGCGGGTCGAGCAGATCGAGGGGCTGGCTGATCGCATGATGGACGACTTCGGCAGCGGCCGGTTTCGCGAAGTGCATCTGCTGTACTGGGATTTCATCACCCGCAGCCGCCAGGAGATCACCGTGCAGCAACTGCTGCCGATCACCACCCTCGTCCCCGCTTCCGGTGCGACGGCGCCCGCCGCCCCCGCCTCCCCGCCGATCGAGCCTTCCGCGCAGGCGCTGATCGACAGCCTGCTGCCGGAATACGTCCGCCGCGCGATCCACGACGCCTTCCATAACAGCGCCGCCTCGGAACACGCCCAGCGCCAGCTCTCCATGAGCCGCGCCGCCGAGAATGCCGGCGAGATGCTCACGGGCCTGCGCAAGCGCTACAGCCGCCTGCGCCAGGAGAACATCACCACCGAAATGCTCGAAATCGTCGCGGGCATGTACCGCTAGGAAAGGACGGTTTGTGCTAGATGGGAGCAGAAGCATGAGCGGCAGTTGGCAAGGCTTCCCGTGTGAACACGCGACCGGAACTGGATGCTGCGGCGTGCACGGGGCGTTCGCGCCCAAGGCGGAGCCGGCGCGAACCCGGTATCCAGTACCACGGGGGGCGTTCACGCCCCGCCAGCGGAGGTACTCATGAACCACCGCAGCCCCTGCCAGGACTACCGAGCTCCCGCCTTCTACATGATCACGATGACGACCTACGAGCGCCGCCCGCTCTTCGCCCATTGCGCCGACAACCGCGCACGGCTGAACGAAGACGGCTGGCTGGTCTATGACCTATGGCATGCCATGCCGAAAACCTACCCCGAAGTGGCGCTCTCCACGCTGGTGATCATGCCCGATCACCTCCACGGCATCGTGCGGGTGACCGCCAGCATGCAACAGAGCGTGGGTGTGCCCTTGCGGGCGTTCAAGTCGCAGGTCACCAGCGCTCTGCGCAAGAAATACGGAAATCCCAGACTGACCGTGTGGAGCCCCGGATACCACGACCTGTGCGTCTGGCGCCGGGGCGCGCTGAAAGCCTATACCCATTACCTTTGCGACAATCCCCGCCGCTACTGCCTCAAGAAGGCGCACCCCGACCTTTTCCGCCGTGTCAACAATCTTCGCCATGCCCGGTTACCGCCGGACGAACCTTGGACGGGCTACGGCAACTTGTTCCTTCTCGATAAACCCGAGATGCATTCCCTGCGGGTCTCGCGGCGGGTTACTCAACCGGAACTGGACGCCGAGCGACAGGCCACGCTCAAGCGGGTTGGCGAGGGCGCGGTCATCGTCTCGCCCTTCATCTCGCCGGGGGAAAAGGCCATTGCCCGCGCGGCACTGGATGCCGGTGGCGAAGTCATCCTCATCAAGCCCGACGGCTTCGACACCTGCTTCAAGCCGCGCGGCCAGTACTTCGACCTCTGCCTGCAAGGCCGGCTGCTCATTCTCGCCTGCCGCCCGCCGGAAGAAGCCCCCGCCAAGCTCACTCGCGAGCAATGCCTGGCCATGAACCACTGGGCCGCTGCCATCGCCGCCGCCGACGCGGAACTGCACGGGATGGGGGAAAATGAATGAGCGTGTGCGGGCAGCGGCTCCCGTGTGAACACGGGATCGGGATTGTATTACGGCTCACGTGCCGGATGGCGCATGTCTGCTGCGTGTGCGCGTATCCAGTCCCACAAGGGGCGTTCACGCCCCGCCAAAGGAGGGGTGAATGAACCGCCGCAGCCCCTGCCAGGACTACCGAGCCCCCGCCTTCTACATGATCACGATGACGACCCACGAGCGCCGCCCGCTCTTCGCCCATTGCGCCGACAATCGCGCACGGCTCAACGAAGACGGCTGGCTGGTCTATGACCTGTGGCATGCCATACTGAAAGCTTACCCCGATTAACTCATCAAGCCCGACGGGTTCGACGCCTGCTTCAAGCCGCGCGGCCAGTACTTCGACCTCTGCCTGCAAGGCCGACTCCTCATCCTCGCCTGCCGCCCGCCGGAAGAAGCCCCCCCCCCGCCAAGCACACCCGCGAGCAATGCCTTGCCATGAACGCCTGGGCCGCCCGTATCGCCGATCTGGACATGGCCGAAGAAAATATATACAGTGCGGCCGTGGTTATCTGGCTAGGAAATCCATCAATCATGATAAATCGTTTATCAAAAGGCATTGATAAAGAAAACGTGGCTGCCATCTGGCAGATCGTGATGCTCATTCTTTGCGTCTATGTACTGGGCGCACTATTTGTAGACACCATTGTCACGCTTCCGGCAGAAACATCCTCCCTGCTGACGTATATCGACAATCTTATCTGCCTGGTTTTTATCGGTGATTTTGTGTTCAACGTCATCCGATCCAAAAACCGTCTGGGATATTTGAAGTGGGGGTGGATTGATCTGTTGTCGAGTATTCCTAACATTTCGCTGCTTCGGTGGGGAAGGTTGATCAGAATCATCCGCATTCTCAGAATTCTTCGTGGAATCCGATCTACAAGGCATATTGCTAAGGTCATCTTCGCGAATCGCGCAAAAGGTACCCTCGCCAGCGTTTCGATGATTTCCTTTCTCTTGATAGTGTCGTCCTCTATTGCCATATTGAATTGTGAGACCGCGCCGGACAGCAACATAAAGACGGCATCCGACGCCATTTGGTGGTCGTTTGTGACCATCACCACAGTCGGATACGGTGATTTTTATCCCGTCACGCTAACGGGGCGGATCATTGCCGCCATCTTGATGGTCGCCGGCGTTGGCATGCTTGGTGCCTTCACGGCCTACGTTGCATTGTTTTTCATACAGAATCCCCGCGAAAACCAAGCTGAAGAAATCCTAAACGAACTGAAAACCATCAGCCGTCGTCTGGAAGCGCTTGAAAACGGCAAAAAAATAGATCAGGAGCAGCAACATGATGTTTTTAAAAAATGATGAGAATCAGTTGGTATTCCTAGACCTTGAGACAACAGGACTTTCCCCAAAGAGGGGATGCGGTATTCTGGAAATATGCATTTACAGCAAAGTCGGTGGTTGTTTTACGACATTGATAGATCCTGGCCATCCAATACCTGCACGGATAACTGAAATCAACGGGATTGATCGCGACATGATAACAGGTGCACCGTTGTTCTCCGAGATTGCTCGTACAGTGTACGATCAGATGTTCGGTAAAATTATTGTCGGCCATAACGTTCAATTTGATCTTAAATTTCTATTCGCAGAATTCCTTGCTGCTGGAATTGACCCCCAGCCAATGAGCTATATCTGCACATGCAAGACAGAGCAACACCGGTTTGGCATGGGAGGCAATCGATTGTATGAGTCTTTGCAGCGAAGGGGCATTGACATCACTCAAGAACATAAGGCTGAGGATGATGTTAACATGGTTCGAGAACTTTTCATGATTCAGCAGAAAGAGGGAGTCAAGCATACGTGCCATATTTATGATATGGATGTGTATCGTGGCTTTTTGCAAAATGAACACGACCCCATGTTCCCTGTTAAAGCAAAGCAAAGAACGACACATAGCTTGAAAGCATTCGACGGATGGGGGGACAGGAAGGATGAGGTGAGCATTGACTTGTTCAACCGATTGATAGAAGAAATCTGCGAAGATCGGGTTTTTGATGCAAACGAAATGGATCGGATCGCCAGCATCCAGATTGACAAGAAAGTTGCACAAAATGAGCTACGAAAGGCCATGCTTGGGCTAATCGCCGATTACTATGAGGACGGGAAGATCACGTGGGATGAATTTTCCGACCTAGAGGAGCTTGCAACCCTTTTCGGGTTCAATACGTCCGTGCATTTTACACTCATCAAAGAAATCGTGCCTGGATTAAAAGTCGTATGCTTTACAAATGAACTGGTGGTAAAAGACGTTGTTGTAGATCGTTATGAAACACTGTTCCCGTGGGCTGTTGAAAATGGGTATTTGCCAAGTGCTAATGTTACGAAGCAAACAAACTTACTTGTAAATTGCGGTGAGAAAGATTCACGCACGGGCAAGATTGAGAAGGCAAGGGACTATGGCATCGCGGTATGTCATGTAAGTGATTTCATGTCGGTAGAAATGATTTAAAACAAGAAGAAAGCGGCGGAGCAGAACCCGAACATCCTCGACCTGCTTGAACCCCAGAACAGCGCCTCCGACCGCCAGATCGACCGCATCATCGACAACCCCGCCGAAACCGAAACCGCCATCGTGGAAGGCGGGATGGGATTGCGGGACAGATCCGCTCCCAGCAGGATATGCATTGAGGAGAAAACGTTTGCCGGTTGCATTGGATTTCCATACCATTGTAGGGCGACGGTGAAATCACGACCAATTTCGTTAAAGTTAATGCCTAGGATATTTAATGCCCACAGTGCTCAATGTTAATGGATACAGGCTGTACAGTAAGCGAATGGCCTACACCGCTCTGGCAACAGGATTGGTGGTCGGTGATCAGGAGTTTGTTGTTTGCCTCGACGATGGCCGCCGTGTGGCGGTCCCCTTCCGTTGCTTTCCGAGGCTTGCACGGGCGAACAGCAAACAACGGGCTCATTTTGAAGTTTATGCCGGCGGACGGATGCTGCACTGGCCCGAAATCGATGAAGACATCGAAGTGGCGCATATCCTCGAAGGGCGCATGCCGGTTAAGGAAAATCGTTTGGCTATGGCCGTCGCGGAACCCCCTGCGCGTTACGGGGCAAAATAGAAATAGAGGAATTGACATGGCCAACGGAAAAGTTGTTCAGATTATCGGGCCGGTCGTCGATGTGCAGTTTTTTGATGAGCACCTGCCCGCGCTGCACCATGCGCTGCGTATCCGGCAACCCGAGCAGGATCTCGATATCACCCTGGAAGTCGAGGAGCACCTCGGTGAAGGCGTCGTGCGCTGCATCGCCATGTCCTCGACCCGCGGGCTGGCGCGCGGCATCGCCGTGGTGGACACGGGCGGCACCATCAGTATCCCCGTCGGCGAGGCCTGTCTGGGGCGGGTGGTCAACCTGCTCGGCCAGCCGGTCGATGGCGAGGGACCGATCAACAGCATCCGCTTCGACCCCATCCACAAGGCCCCGCCACACTTCGACCAGCAGGTGCCCGCGATCGAGTTCTACGAGACCGGCATCAAGGCCATGGACCTGCTGGCCCCGTTCCCGCGCGGCGGCAAGATCGGGCTCTTCGGCGGGGCCGGTGTCGGCAAGACGATGCTGATCATGGAGCTGATTCGAAACATCACTACCGAGCACGGCGGACGCGCTGTCTTCGCCGGCGTCGGCGAGCGTACCCGCGAAGGCAACGACCTCTGGCAGGAGATGAAGGCCTCGGGCGTGCTGCGCGACACGGTGCTGGTCTTCGGCCAGATGAACGAGCCGCCCGGCGCGCGCCTGCGCGTGGCGCTGGCCGGCCTGACGCACGCCGAGTATTTCCGTGACACGGTGCGGCAGGATGTGCTGCTGTTCATCGACAACATCTTCCGTTTCGTCCAGGCCGGTGCCGAGGTCTCCGCCCTGCTGGGCCGCATGCCCTCGGCGGTGGGCTACCAGCCGACGCTCGCCAGCGAGATGGGCAGCCTGCAGGAGCGAATCACCTCGACCAAGCGCGGGGCGATCACCTCCGTCCAGGCGGTCTACATCCCCGCCGACGACATCACCGATCCCGCCCCCGCCACCACCTTCGCGCATCTGGACGCCACGGTCGTGCTCAGCCGCAAGATCGTGGAGATGGGCATCTACCCCGCCTTCGACCCGCTTTCATCCTCGTCGAACATCCTCGCCGCCGACATCGTCGGCGAGGAGCACTACCGCACCGCCCAGGAAGTCCGCCGCATCCTTCAGCGCTACGCGGAGCTGCAGGATATCATCACCATCCTCGGGGTCGAGGAACTGCCCGACAGCGACCGTGAGATCGTGCTGCGGGCCCGCCGTATCCAGCGGTTCCTCTCGCAGCCGAATTTCGTGGCCGAGCAATTCACGGGCATCCCGGGCCAGTATGTGCCGGTGGCCGAGACCATCGAGGCGTTCAAGGCGATCTGCGACGGCAAGTACGACACCGTTCCTGAGCAGGCCTTCATGATGACCGGCGGCATGGACCAGGTGCTTGAGAACGCGAGAAAGATGGAGGCGGAATGAGCCAACCGCTACAGTTGAAGGTCATCCTGCCGGAGGCCTCGGTGCCGTCGCGCACGATCCAGGGGATCGACGTGCCGGCTGCCGACGGACGGTTGACGGTCCTGGCCGGGCACCAGCCGCTGATCGCCGCCCTGGTGCCGGGCATGGCGATCGTCACCACACAAGATGGCTCTCGCGAGAACTGGCGGCTCAGTGCCGGCGCCCTGCAGATGGAAGGCGACACCGCCATCCTGCTGGTGACGGAGGCGGTGCTGGAAGGTGGCGGAGTGGAGCGTGGAGGGTAGAGATTCGGTGCCCGGCGTCACGAAGTCATTAGTCATAAAGTCAATGCGCATCCAGAAATTACTATGAAAAAGCTGCTTCGTAACAAGGCCCTGCAAGGGCTGCTGATCACCGTGGCCTGCGCCGGTGCGGTCATGGCACTGTGGCTGCTCGGCTCGCTGGAGACGCTTGAGTTCAAGACGCTCGACGCGCGGTTCCGCCGCCTGCCGCCCTGGGACGCCTCGCAGGGCACACCGGCGGGTATTTCAATGGTGCTGATCGATCAGACCAGCCTGGAGCTGGTCTCGCGCACGATCCAGCACGGCTGGCCATGGCCTCGTGAGTTCTACGCCAAGATGATCGGTTTTCTTCACCAGGCCGGTGCCCGCGCCGTCGTGTTCGACATGTTCTTTACCGAACCCGACAATGACCGCCCCGAAATCAGCGGGGCCGACTCCGACGCGGCACTGGCAGCAGCCACACGCTTCACCTCGAACGTGGTCCATTCCTGCCTGCTCTATACGAAAGGCGAAGCCGTCGAACCCGGGAAACGCGAGGCACTCAAACGGGAGGCGGCATTTGATGGCGACACCGGCACGATTCCCGCTATGCGGAGTTACGAGACCGGCGGACTGCCTGCCCCAGCCTTGACCGATGCCTCCGCCGCCATCGGTTTTGCCACCCAAGTCCCCGAAAGCGACAACATCTGCCGACGGCATGCCCTGCTGGCACGTTTCGAGGACACCGTCGTCAAAAGCCAGGCATTGGCCGCCGCCGCCTTCCTGCGTCCGGGAGATGCCCTGCGCCTTGAGCCGGGGTGCCTGCGCATGGGTAACGACATGATCGCGATTGACAATACGGCCACGGCGTTCCTGCACTGGTACCGCCCGCCAGAAGGTCGGACAAGCCCGTTTGATCATCATAGTGCCTTCAATATCCTGCGGGGCGTGAGCCGGCAGGACGCCGGCATGGATCCTGAAATCGATCCGGTTGCATTCAGCAACAAGATCGTCTTCATCGGCTCGACCGCGACCGGATCGTTCGACGATTGGGCTACACCACTCACAAACTCCATCCCTGGCATCGAGATCCAGGCCACCGCGCTGGCCAACCTGCTGCGCGGCGAGTCCGTCACGCGCGTGCCGCGCGCGGTGACGTTCCTGCTGATCCTGCTACCCGCCCTCGTCACCGCCGCCGCCGCCAACCTGGGGCGGCGGCACACCACGATCGTGATCGCCACGCCCCTGCTACTGCTGGCCGCCATCGCCGCTGGCGGCTATGCCGCCCTCGCCCGCGCGGATTGGTTTGTCGAGATCATCGCGCCCTCCCTGGGCGTGGTTGGCACGTTCATGGTCGCCAACCTGACCAATTACCTGACCGAGCGGCGGCATAGCCGCATGGTGCGCGGTATCTTCGAGCATTACCTCGACAGCAGTGTCGTCGAGAACCTGATCGCGGATCCCGAAAAGGTCCGGCTCGGAGGCGAGCGTCGCGAGTGCACCGTCCTGTTCACCGATGTGGCCGACTTCACCACGACCTCCGAATCGCTCTCGCCCGAGCAGGTCGTGCGCTTCATGAACATCTACCTCGATGCCATGACCGACATCATCATCGCGGAGGGCGGCTTTGTGGATAAATTCATCGGTGACGAGATCGTCGCCGTTTTCGGCGCCCCCAATCCCTTGCCCGACCACGCCGCCCGCGCCTGCCGTGCCACGCTGCGTATGGCGGAGAAGGTCAAGACCCTGCAGCCCGCCTTCCAGGAGGCCGGTTGCCGCACGACGATTTTCGCCCGCACGGGGATGTGTACCGGCGAGGTCGTGATCGGCAACATGGGATCGGAAAGCCGCATGAACTACACGGCGATGGGCAACACCATGAACCTGGGCGCGCGGATCCAGGGGATTACCAAGATGTACGGGGCGATGGTCTTCGTCAGCCAGAGTACTGCCGATGCCGCCGGTGATACGGAGTTCGTCTTTCGCGAGGTCGACGCCGTGCGCGTCAAGGGCAAGACCCAGGCCGAACACATGATCGAGCTACTGGGGGCCAATACGCCCGGACATCCGTTTGCCGACGCGGTCACGCGCTATACCGAGGCCCTTGCCGCCTACCGCCAGCGGCAATGGGACCGGGCCCTCGCGCAACTGGAACCGCTCGTGGAACAGGGCGACGGCCCCGCGATCAAGCTTGCGGCCCGCTGCCGTGATTACCGGCAGAGCCCACCGCCCGACGACTGGGACGGCGTCACCAACATGCTTACGAAGTGATCATTTCAGGAAATGCTGGAGGAACGGGTTTCCCCAGGTCTTCTTCGCCTTGTCCTCGAACTGGCGGATATGCGCCAGGCGCCCGCGGATGAAGTCGGTTCCCTCGCCATTGCCGTCCGCCGCCAGATCCTGCTCCAACTCATCATAGAACGTATCGCGGCCGGCAAAGCGGCCCGCGATGACATCCGTCAGCACATTCTTGAGCACCTTGCCGAACCAGTCATTGGCAGAGTAGTAATCGCGGCGGTCGCCCTTGACCCAGACCTTGTTCACCGCGCCCCACTGTTCGAGCTGGCGCACGCACGTGCTGGCGCTGCCCTTGCTGATGCCGAGCGCCTGCTGCATATCGGACAACCCGCAGGGCACCGGCGAGAAATAGAGGAAGGCATAGATCTGTCCGACCACCCGGCCCAACCCGAAGGCCTGCGCCAGATTCCCCGCATCGGAAATACACTTTTCAACCACGTTATGCATACACTTCACCCGGCCTCCAGCATTCAAACCGTATTGAATTGTATAAACACTCCCTCCGCCCGTCAACCCCGCGTTTTCGGGTTAGCGGGTGGGTGGGGGCAACTGCCGCAGGTCCGCGCCCTCGCGGCGCAGGATCACCGCGGCGACGCGGGGCACATACATTCGGGTCTCGATCGGCAGGGCGTCGGCAATGTCCTCGAACCGCCGTCCGTTGTGTTTTTTCAGCGTCTGCCCCACTCGGCCCTCGCCGGCATTGTAGGCCGCCACGGCGAGCGGCCAGTCTGCAAACCGCCTGTGCAGCAGGCGCAGATAGCGGGCTGCCGCCGTGGCGCTTTGTTGCGGGTCGGTGCGCTGATCCACGGGGGCGGTCTCCAGCCCGAAACGCGCGGCTGTGGCTGGCATGAACTGGTAAAGCCCGACCGCGCCAACCGGGCTTTTCGCTTTCGGGTTGAACGCGGATTCAACCTCGGCCAGCCAGATCAGCTCGCCGGGTACGCCTTCCGCCTTGAAAATCGACTTCAGATCGGGAGCCAGCTTTTCCGCCAGCGGGACCGGGCTCGCCGGCAGGCGCGCCGTCCACGTCTTCATGTCCTGCTCCAGGTTCACCTTGTGTTTCCGGGGAACCGGCGGGCGCACGGTTGGCGTCGTCGGACGGGGAGGCTCCGTGCCGGGGCGCTTGGGTGGTGGCGGTGGCAGGGGCGGTGTGGGCGGCGGGAGCGGTTTCGTGTACTCTTCCGCCACCTGCAGATACTCAAGGCGCTGGCGGAACCATACGGCGAGCAGGTCGCCGCCCTCGATCTGCGTCAGCCGTTGCAATGCCAGCTCGGCATAAGGGCGCAGGGCCACCACTTGTTCCCACGACGTCTCGTCCAGCACCTGTTCGATCAGCCGTCCGGTCAATTCCCAGTCCAGCTCGACCTGTCCGGACATGCTGGCAAGCTGCTTTGCGAGCGGGCTTTTCTCGATGCCTTGAGCAACCGCCGTTCCGGCACGCGTGACGGCATCCCAGTCGACCTCCCATTCCTGGCCTGAGGTGCAGGCCGGGAACAACGCCAGGGCGCAGCATGCCGTCGCCAATCGCACGCCCATTCGAACCTGGTTTACTGTTTTTCCGCGCATGGTCAGAGGATAGCGGAACAGGCGTCGATGAAGCAACCCCATACGGCAATAAAGCGCTGTCCACTCAGATGGGGGGCGAGCGTCCTCGCGAGCTGTTGCGCATGAAAAGGCAAATTGGGATCGTCCCTGCTCACATACCCCAATCAGACGCCTTTCCAGCGTCCGAAGTTTTCGCGCCAGTTTTGCCAGCTCCCGTATTTTGTCCGGCAGACCCCATGCAGCCATTTGAGACGTGGAACCGACCATTTCATCGGCGGCATCTGGTCCTCCACGAAGGCGCGGAAGGCCTTGAGGTTGTAGCAGGGGATAGCGGCGAACATATGATGCTCGATGTGGTACTCCATATGCCAGTACAGGAACGAGCTCAATGGATCGAGCCTTGCGGAGCCGCAGCTGATGCGAAAATCCGGGTGGTTGGCTTCGCAGGCAGCGTGCTGGTGCGTACTGCAAAGCGCCCCGTGGAAATACGGCCCATAGAAGGGAGCGAACGTGATCAGCACCGGCAGGAACCAGAGTCCGGGAACGATGCCGCTGATGCCAAGGTAGAGGCAGGCGGAAACGAACAGCACGTGGCTGACGAGCAAGAACACCGCGAAGTCGCGCACTGCCTTGCGATCCTTCTCGCTGGCGCGCTGCAGGACGAACTGCTCCCAGGTGTCCAACTGGTATCCACTCCCGCGCCAGCTGGTGGGCTTGAGGGTGAAAAGGCGGCCCAGGTTATGGAACAGTCTCTTCCAGTGGAGGACATTCAAAAAAAGGTCGTAAACGTTGCGCCATTTGAATTCCACGTAGTTGGGTGTGTCTTCCCCGTCGCTGCCCTGATGCAGGGTGTAGCGGTGGTGGTAGTTCAGGTGGCTGATGCGGTACAGGTGGGGGTTCCACGGCCAGTCGAGCCAGCCGTAGAGCGTGACGAAGACGCGGTTCAGCCACTTACCGGGGAACACGGTGCCATGGTCCAACTCGTGGATCGCGTCGCCGAAATGCCCGTACACCAAGCCGTGCAGGTAGAGCGCCAACACCATGAGCACCCACCGCTGCTCCATGAATGCCCACCAGGCAAAGCCGCCCGTGGCCGCCAGAATCGCCAGGAAACCGAGCGCATGGAAAAAGCCCTTGACGTAGCTGCGCTGCGTGAATTTCAGGAGGTCTTCCTTGCTGATATCGACCCGTACCCAGTCAATGTCCCTGTGTTTCCAATCCTCGAATGGATTCCATGCTGCAACGGCTGCCATATTGATGCTCCTCCCTCTCTTGATCTGACCGGCCCGGTGTTCCCGCCTGCAAAACCCTTTGCTTGAAAGAACCCCAATTAAGTGTCATTTGCCGGGTGAGTGTAATCGCATGAGGCGTGCAGTGCAAGCCGGATTTTCAACGTGAAAAGACAGGCAAACAAGCGTTTTTTTTTCAGTAGTCTATTTTTTTTTGAAAAACGCTTGACGTTTGGTGGGGCGAAGTGTCAAATGGTGTCAAGAAGTGTCAAAGCATGGGGTGATAGTTGTGGATCAAGACAGTCCAGCATTGGTAGAGGATATCGGAGGCATCGGCATGTTCGTCGGCGATTTCCTGCATGCCCTTGATCCGAAGAAGCGGCTGACGATTCCGGCGGTCTGGCGGGCGCAGGTTGGCGACCCGAAGAGCCTTTTCGTGCTGCCGGACTTCCATGAGCGCTGCCTGAATGTCCTGCCGGCGGCGGAAATGGCGCGCAAGCTGGACAAGATCCGCCGGCATTCGATGGCGGACCGCAAGGTGATGGAATTCACCCGGACGCTCGGGGCGGCCTCGGACCTGGTGTCGTGGGACACGCAGGGGCGGGTGCGGATCAAGGACAAGTTGTTGAGTTTCGCGGGGATTACCGACCAGGTCCAGATGATCGGGGCGATGGACAAGTTCCAGCTCTGGAATCCGGACAATCTGGTGGACAGCGGCGAGGTGGATCAGGCGAGGCTGGTCGAGGCCGGCCTATATGTGGATTTCTGACGGGGAGGTGGGGCTTACTCGAGTCTGCGCGTGAGGGGGATACATGCATCAGTCGGTATTGCTCAAGGAGACGGTTGAACTGCTGGGCGTACGTGAAGACGGCGTGTATGTGGACGGGACGTTGGGATCTGGTGGTCATGCCGAGGCGGTGCTGGAGCGGCTGGGGCCGGGCGGGGTGCTTTACGGGATCGACCGCGACGCCGACGCGCTGGAGCGCAGCGGGCAGCGGCTGGCGCGGTTCGGGAAGAGGTTCCGCGCCTTGCGTGGCAACTATGCCGACATGTCGCGGTTGCTGGGTGAGGCCGGGGTGGATGCGGTCGATGGCGTGGTGATGGATTTCGGGGTGTCGTCCGAGCAGTTGGACACGGCGGCGCGCGGGTTCAGTTTCATGCAGGACGGTCCGCTGGACATGCGCATGGACCAGGGGCAGGAGTTGACGGCGGCGGTGGTGGTCAACACCTATCCGGAAACCGAGCTGCGCGAGCTGCTCTGGCGGCTGGGAGAGGAGCGTGAGGCGCGGCGGATCGCGCGGCGGATCGTGGCGCGGCGGGAGCAGGAGCCCTTGGCGACCACCGGGGCGCTGGCCGCGTTGATCGAGGACGCGAAGGGGGGGCGCCGGGGACGGCGGCAGCATCCGGCAACGCAGAGTTTCCAGGCGTTGCGGATGGAGGTCAACGGTGAGCTTGACGGGATCGGGCGGGGGTTGCAGGCGGGGCTGCGACTGCTGAAGACGGGGGGGCGGATGGCGGTGATCAGTTTCCATAGCCTGGAGGATCGCTGCGTGAAACAGTTTTTCAGGGAGCACGAGGGACGCTGGGAGGCGCAGGCGGCAGGCGGCGAACGCTGGGTGGGCGACTTGCCGGCGGTGCGGCGAATCACGCGTAAAGCGGTCCAGCCGTCCCCGGACGAATGCGCGGCGAATGCGCGGTCGCGTTCGTCGCGGCTCCGGGTGGCGGAACGGTTGGCAGGGTGACGCGATTGGGGTGTCGAGTGTTGCGAATCAGCGGTATCGACACGCGACACGCGACACGCAAAACGGGAGGATATTGATGAAAGCACGACGTAAACGGAATCGTAAGAAACGGGTGGACGGGTATTTGTTCCCGGTGCCTTTCGCCTCGCTGCTGGTCGTTGCCGGTCTGGCGGCGCTGGCCTACCTTTGGATGCTTTCGCGCTGCGAGGCGATGGGGGCGGAGATCAAGGCGCTGGAACGTGCGGATGCGGAGCTGACCGAGCGCTACCTGAACGAGGAATTGAAGTGGACCCGGATGCGTTCGCCCCAGAACATGGAGCGGATCCTGGCGCGCAACGGTGTCAAGATGGACTGGCCCACCGGACAGCAGGTCGTGCTGCTGGCGGACGCGGGCCTGTTGACGGGTGGCGACGAGCCGGACGGATTGATGGCGGAAACGCGTCAATACGCCGGATTGGGCAGGATGGAGCGGCATGAATGATCGACGCATGTTTGTGCGTTTCGGCGTCAGTGCCGTCGTGTATCTGCTGCTGGTGACAGGGCTGGGCGTGCGCCTGGCCTTTTTGCATCTGGGGCCGCACGAGGGACGGCGGGACCGGATCGACCGGTTGCGCCAGTTCCACGAGGAACTGCGCGGGCGGCGCGGCTCGATCGTCGACCGCGGCGGCGCGGCCAACATCCTGGCATTGGATCTGCCGGTCAAGGACGTCTGCGCGGATCCCTCGCTCGTGGTGGCCTCCAACGCCGTGGCCGCCGTGGCTTCCGGGCTGGCGGAAGCGCTGGCGATGGATGTCGACGAGGTGGCGGTAAAGCTCAACCAGTCGTCTCGCCGCTATGTGCGGCTGCAGCGCTTCGCGCAGGAGGATCTGGTTGCGTCGATCGCCGGGGCACACCTGCCGGGGATCTTCTTCCAGGATTCCAATGTCCGGCATTACCCGTATGGCTCGTTCATGTGCCATGTGCTCGGCTTTGTCAACTACGAGGGCGTCGGCAGTGCCGGGGTGGAACAGCGGTTCGACCCGATGCTCAAGGGGCGGCCCGGCGTGGTGCAAGGCCGGCTGAACGCGCTGCGCCAGGAAATGTACCTGGACCGCGAGCGCTACGAGCCTGGCAAGCAGGGCAATTGCGTCGAACTGACGATCGACCGCAACGTGCAGCATATTGTCGAGAAGGTCATCGACGGGGTGATGGTGGAGTTCAACGCCTCGGCGGCATGGAGCATCGTCCAGCGGGTCAAGACCGGCGAGATCCTGGCGATGGTGTCGCGACCGGCGTTCGACCTGAACCGCTTCTACGAGACCCCGCCCGATGTGCGCCTCAACCGGGCGGTCGGAACCAACTACGAGCCGGGCTCGACCCTCAAGGCGGCGACCTTCGCGGCGGCGCTCAACGAGGGGATCGTCACCAAGGATACACTCTTCGACTGCGAGAACGGCGGCTGGTACTACAAGGGCAAGCTGCTGCGTGATACGCACGGATACGGTAACCTGACCGTTGCCGACGGTCTCAAGAAGTCGAGCAACATCCTGACGGCCAAAGTCGCCTTGATGCTGGGCAACGAGCGGCTTTACCGGTATCTGCGGGACTTCGGTTTCGGGGATTTGACAGGGATCGATCTGCCCGGCGAGGAGGCGGGGATCTTCCATCCGCCATCGAAATGGTACGGCATCAGTCCGACGCGCATCCCGATCGGCCAGGGCATCGCCACGACCGGCCTGCAGATCCTGGGCCTTTTCTGCACCATCGCCAACGACGGCTACCGCATGCGGCCCTATGTCGTGCGACGGGTGCTCGACGCCGACGGGCAGGTCGTGCACGAGGGGCGGCCGGAAATCGTGGCGCGCGTGATCCGGCCCGAGACCGCGGCCCTGATGCGTGAATTGCTGGCGGATGCCACGGAAGATGGCGGCACCGGTCGGCGCGCCCGGATCGGCGAGATGCGCGTGGCGGGCAAGACCGGCACGGCCCAGAAACCGGTCGCCGGCGGCTATTCCGCGACCGACTATGTGGCCTCGTTCGTCGGCTTCCTGCCGGTTGAAGAGCCGGAAATCGGCATTATCGTGGTGGTGGACAATCCCAAGCCGCTCTATTACGGCGGGCAGGTGGCGGCTCCGGCTTTCGGTGCGATCGCCGGCGAGGTCAGCCGGTATCTCGGTATCCAAGTCCTCAGTGTGGCCAATCGCGAGGCGGAGAATGCCCGCGCGGGTACGTTCCACGGTGGTGTGGATTAGGGGTGTTGCAAATGCAGTTGTCAGACGTAAAGAAGATTACCGGGGGTGAGTGTGCCCGCCTGGCCGCGAATGCCGAGGTCAAGGGCATCGCGCTGTACTCGCGCGAGGTCCGGGCGGACTGGGTCTTCGTGGCGGTGCCGGGAACGGCGACCGATGGGCTGCAGTACGCGGAGGACGCCGTGCGGCGCGGCGCGGTGGCCGTGGTCTGCGAGCGTGCTCCCGTCAGCCGCCTCGAGGCGGCGGTGATCACGGTCAAGGATGCCCGGCTGGCCGCCGCGCAACTGGCGGGGGCGTTCAACGGGTACCCGGCGCGCGCCTTGCTGGTGGCCGGGGTGACCGGCACGAACGGCAAGACCACGGTGTCCATGATGCTGCGGGCCGTGCTACAGCGCGCGGGGCTCGAGCCGGGGCTGATCGGCACGGTGGCCTACGAGATCGGCTCGCGCGTGATCGCGGCCCCCCGGACGACGCCGGACGCCGTGACGCTGCAGAACCTGCTGCGCCAGATGGTGACGACCGGGTGCCGCAGTGCCGTGCTGGAGGTCTCGTCGCACGCGCTGGTGCAGCAGCGCGTGGCGGAGATCCCGTTCAAGGTGGCGGGCTTTACCAACCTGACGCACGACCATCTTGACTATCATGGCTCGATGGAGGCCTATTACGAGGCCAAGGCGCTGCTGTTCCGCGGGCTGGAGGCGGCCTCGACCGCCGTGATCAACCGCGATGACCCCTGGGGACAGCGGTTGATGGGCGAGTCGCTCTGCTGCCAGCGGTTGCAATACGGGCTGGAGGAGGACCGGATGGATATCGCGGCTGAGGAAGTCCAGCTTTCCGCCGCCGGCAGCGAGTTCAGCCTGGCTTCCCCCTGGGGAACGTTTCCCGCCCGCGTCTGCATTCCCGGCCGGCACAATATCGCCAATGCGCTGGCGGCCTTCGGTATGGGCGTGGTGATGGGGTGCGAGCCGGCGGCGGCAGTGGAGGCCATTGCCGGGGTGACGAAGGTCCGCGGGCGGCTGGAGCGGGTGCCCGCAAAGGTTCCCTTCAGCGTGTTCGTGGACTACGCGCATACCGACGATGCCCTGCGCAATGTCTTGTCGGCCCTGCGCCCGCTGACGGCAGGCCGGCTGATGGTCGTCTTCGGCTGCGGCGGTAACCGGGATCGCACCAAGCGCGCCAAGATGGGAGCGGTGGCGGTGGCACTGGCGGATCGCGTCTGGGTGACCACCGACAACCCCCGCCACGAGGAACCGGAAGCGATCATCGCCGACATTTTGGAAGGACTCGACAGGGGCAGCGTCGAGGTCGTTGTGGATCGTCGTGAGGCCATCCGTGCCGCCGTGGCGGCGGCCCGGGCGGGCGACACCGTGCTGATTGCTGGCAAGGGGCATGAGACCTACCAGGAGATCGCGGGCGTCTCGGCCCCCTTCAATGATGTGGATGAGGCTCAGGCCGCCTTGGCGGAACGGTAATCAGGAGAAAGAGGCGATGATGTCGGGTTATGATGCCGCATGGCTGGCAACGGTGACGGGGGGGCAGTGGACGCGCCTGCCGGAGCGACCGGTTGCCGCCGTGGTGAACGATTCGCGACGGCGGGTCCAGGATGCGCTTTATGTGGCGTTGCGGGGCGAGCGGTTCGACGGGCACGCCTTTGTCGCGAATGCATTCGAGGCCGGGGCGGCTGCCGCCATGATCGAGGAATCCGCCGGGAGCCCGGCCGGCTCGGATGGGCTGCCGCTGCTGGTGGTGGACAACACCCAGGCGGCCTTGTCGGCTCTGGGCGCGGCGTATCGGCAAGAAATCGCCCCGCTGGTGGTCGGGGTCACCGGCAGCGTCGGGAAATCGACGGTCAAGGAAATGACCGCCTCGGTGTTGTCGGCGACAGGCGAGACGGCCAGGACCTGCGGAAACTGGAACAACGAGATCGGCCTGCCGTTGAGCCTGCTGGCGATGTCGCCGCAGGCGCGCTATGGCGTCTTCGAGGCGGGCATGAACCATCCCGGCGAGATCCGCCGCCTGAGTGCAGTACTGAAACCCGACTGGGGCGTGGTGACCATGATCGGGCCCGTGCATCTCGAGCATTTTGAATCGGAGGAAGGGATTGCCAGGGAAAAGGGCGAGCTGCTGCGCTCGTTGCCACCCGACGGGAGGGCCTTCCTGTGCCGCGACGACCGCTGGTTCCCGCTGTTGCGCGCGATGGTCCCCTGCCCGCTGCGGACGGTCTCGCTGGAGGGTGATGCCGATCTCGTGCTCCAGCACGATGAGGCGGGCAAGCGGCTGCTGGCGACCGAGCGGTCCGGTGGCGGGTCGCATGTGTTTCCGTGGCCCTGGGCGGGCCGGCACAATGCGCTCAATGCCGGGTTCGCGATCCTGGTCGGTCGCGAGGCCGGGATGTCCTGGGACCTGATCACGCAGGGACTGGACCGCTACCAGCCGTTGCCGATGCGCTGGCAGGAGGTCCATGCCGGCGGGTGCCTGCTGATCAATGATGCGTACAACGCCAACCCGGCCAGTATGCGGGCGGCACTGAAGACCTTTGCCGGACTGGGCTGCAGCGGCCGGCGCTGGCTGGTGCTGGGCGACATGCTGGAGATCGGCGGGACCGAACAGGCCGCGCATGAAACGCTTGGAAGCGAGACGGCCGCCGCTGGCGACTGGGCGGGGCTGCTGACGGTGGGGCCGCGGGCCGCAGGCATCGCCGACGGGGCGCGCCGCCAGGGCATGGATCCCCAGCACATCTGGCGCTGCTCGGATACCCATACGGCCGCGATGGTGCTGCGTGAACAACTTCAGCCGGGTGATGCCGTGCTTTTCAAGGCATCACGGGGGGTGGCTTTGGAAAAGGTGATTGATGAACTAGGCGGGTAAATAACGAGGAGGCAGCATGAGCGCAATGGCGGTTCCGGTTCAAAGGCGGACAGATCATCTCGAGGCGTTACCTCGGAGCGGGGGGGCTAGGCGTGACGCTGTGAGCCCGGCGTTGCCGCCGCGGCTGGTATTGATGGACAAGACGCAGGAGTTCCGGTTGGAAATCGAGCGCGTCGGCACGGGTGATCCGCCGTCGCTGATGCTCTGGGGTGAGGAGTGACTTACAGATGTTGTATTATTTAACGTTACTGGAGGGGCTGTATTCGCCGCTCCGTGTGTTCCAGTACATCACCGTCCGCACCGTGGGTGCGGCCGGTACCGCTTTCCTGCTCTGTGTCCTGTGCGGACCGTGGATGATCCGTCACCTGCGCACGTTCCGGATCGGCCAGCAGGTGCGTACAGGCAATGCGCCCGACCACCAGCACAAGCAGAACACACCCACGATGGGCGGGGTGCTGATCATCGTGGCGATGACGCTGGCCTGCCTGCTGTGGGCCCGGCCGTCGAACCTGTTCGTGCAACTTGCCGTCGGGACGCTCTGCTATATGGGGGCGGTCGGGTTCTTGGACGATTACACCAAGCTGCGCCGCAGGCACTCGGGCGGGCTGAGCGCCAGGGCCAAGATGGGGTTGCAGATCCTGTGGGCACTGGTGGTACTGGTTGCCTTGTCCAGTACGCCTGCCACAGCCGAGCGGCTGCGGCACCTGGTGGTGCCTTTCCACAAGGCACCGCTGGTGGACGACATGGGGCTGGTGGTCGCGTTCCTGCTGGTACTGGTAGTGCTGGTCGGCGCCACCAATGCCGTGAACCTGACCGACGGGCTTGACGGCCTGGCGATCGGGTGCACCAGCTCGGTGTCGCTGTCGTACCTCGTGATGTCGTATCTGGCGGGGCACGCGATCTTCGCGAGCTACCTGTATATCCCGTATGTGGACGGGGCGGGGGAGCTGGCCGTGTTCTGCGGTAGCATGGCCGGGGCGAGCCTCGGGTTCCTCTGGTGGAACTGCCATCCGGCAAAGGTGTTCATGGGCGATACCGGTAGTCTGGCGCTGGGCGGCGGCGTGGCCATTGTGGCGGTGCTGATCAAGCAGGAAGTCGTGCTCGTGCTGGTGGGCGGTGTGTTCGTCATGGAGGCACTGAGCGTGATCCTGCAGGTGGGCTCCTTCAAGCTGACCGGCAAGCGGATTTTCCGGATGGCACCGATCCATCATCATTTCGAGAAGCTGGGCTGGAGCGAGACACAGGTGACGATCCGCTTCTGGATCCTTTCCATCCTGTTCGCCTTGCTGGGATTGCTGACACTGAAGCTGCGCTAGGATTGCCGGAATGACCGTGATATCAGAAAATGTGAGAGAAGCCCTCGTGCTGGGGCTGGGACGCAGCGGCGCGGCGGCCGCGCGGCTGCTGGCCGGCATGGGATGGCGTGTGACGGTCGTTGACCGAGGGGCGGGGACCGTCGCGGTTCCCGATGGGGTCCGGTTCGTGGCGAACGCAGTCGAACTGCCGCCCGGCGACTTTGGTTTGTGCGTGGTCAGCCCGGGCATCGACTGCCAGTCGGCATGGGTCAGGGAGATGGTAGCGCGTTGCAAGGACGTTATCTCGGAGCTGGAGCTTGGCTGGCACCATTGCCGCTGCCCCGTGCTGGCTGTGACCGGCACCAATGGCAAGAGTACCTTGGTCAAGCTGCTGGCAGACCTGTTGACCGCCGGTGGATTGCGCAGCGAGCCGTCAGGCAACTACGGCATCCCCCTTTGCGAGAGTGCGGGGCGGAGTGACGCGCTCGACTGGGTCGTGGCCGAGGTCAGCTCGTTCCAACTGGAGCTCGTGCGCGAGTTCCGCCCGCGAATCGGGATCATGCTTAACCTGCAGCCGGACCATCTGGGGCGGCACGGCTCGATGGCCCGCTATGGTGCGCTCAAGGCACGTCAGTTCCGTGCCATGCGCACGGGCGATACCGCCCTAGTCTATGAAGCCGATTTCGAGGCGATGCGTGAAGCGGCGGGTGCTTGCAGCCCGTCATGGATCAAGTTCGGCGCGGGAGAGGACTGCGCGGCGCGCTTCGATGCGGCCTTGCACGAGGTGCGCTACCTGCCTGCGGACGGTGGCGACGAGGTGCGCGTCTCCCTGCTCGATACCGGTTTTGACAACCCGGTGACCGGGCTGGCGGCGGCCGCCGCGGTTGCCGCCGCGACGCTTTGCGGACTTGACGCCCCCACGATCGAGGCTGTCATTGCCGGATTCGTACCGCTGGCGCACCGCATGCAGCCGGTAGCCACGGTGGCTGGCGTCCGCTACGTAAATGACTCCAAGGCAACCAATTTGACCTCCTTGCAGGCAGCGCTGGAGATGACCTCCGCTCCGGTCCGGCTGATCGTCGGCGGGCAGTTGAAGGAAAAAGACCTCGATTTTGTCAAAGAAGTATTGAAAAAACGTGTGGAATCTGTCTATCTTATTGGAGAAGCAGCTCTGGCGTTCGCCGCCGCCTGGCAGGATTGTGTTCCGTGCCGGCAGTGCGGGGATCTTGAAACAGCGGTGATGGCCGCTAGAAAAGATGCGAAAGCCGGTGATATGGTTCTGCTTTCACCGGGGTGTGCCAGCTTTGACCAGTTCCGATCGTATGCGGATCGCGGAGACCAGTTCAGGGAATTTGTGTGTCGGATTGCGAAACAGTAGAAAGAGGAGAGGTAAAATGAGAGTCGTGTTGATTGCGGTTGTGGCGGGTGTGCATGTTGTTGTGATCGGGGGAGCCTTGCTGATCCAGGGTTGCGGGACCACGCGAGGTCCTGTCGCGCTGCCGACGGAGCATACCATGCCGCCGGCGGTTTCCGAATCCGAGGTGCTGCCGCCCGTGCAGGCGGGGGATCACTATCGGCCGATGAGCATCAAGGATGCCGCCGCTGCCGCGACACCCGTTCCGGTTGTCAGGCCGGTCACTCCTCCTACGGTGCGTCCTGTCGTCACAGACGGGACCAAGACCTATGTGGTCGGCAAGGGGGACTCACTGTCCGTGATCGCCCAGCGCTTCGGCGTTTCCAAGGCCGAGATCATGCTGCTCAACAACCTCAGCAACGCCAACGTCATCCGTCTTGGGCAGAAACTCAAGATGCCGGCATCGGCCGATCTTTCGAAGCCGCGCCAGGTAACGACAAAAGCCTCGTCTGCATCCTCGTCTGCCTCCTCGGCACCCGCTGTGCAGGCCCCGGCGGTGCCCGCCTCCAGATCGGCTGGCGATTACGTGGTCAAGTCGGGCGACAGCCTTTCGGTGATCGCGCAGCGGAATAGCACCACGGTGAAGGCGCTGAAAGAGACGAACAACCTCAAGAACGACAAGATCGTCGTTGGACAGAAGCTGGTTCTGCCGACTGCTACGGCTAAGGCACCGGCGGTCCCTTCGTTGACCGAGCCGACGGTGGCGGTTCCTCCGGTTGTCACGGATGCTGCCATGATGGTTGCCCCGGTCGAGCCGATGCTCACCTCGCCTGACCTTCGCGCACTGCCGCCCGATCAGCCTCCGGTGCCCGCCGGTGCGCGTACGACGACGCACTCGGTCAAGGTCGGGGATACGATCCTGACCGTGGCGTCCGAGTACAACGTCAGCATTTCAAAACTGCGGAAAGCCAACAACCTGACGTCGGACACACTGGTGCCGGGGCGGGTCCTGGTGATCCCGTCGGCTGACTGATAGGTAATGCGGCGGGCTGCCACATTGCTTTCGATGATCGTGATGGTGCTGGTGGTGCTGGGCATAGTCATGCTCTACAGCACCAGCAGCGCCCGGACTGCGACCCCTCACTACTACCTGCAGCGCCAGATTATCTGGCTTGTGCTGGCTCTGCCATTGGCCGTACTCGTGACGCGCCTGGATTACCACGTCTGGAGGCGGTATTGCATTCCGCTGCTGGTGCTGACCGTTATCCTGCTGGTTCTGGTCTTCATTCCAGGCATAGGTCTTGAAATCAATGGCAGCTTTCGATGGATCAAGGTCGGACCGCTGCGTTTCCAGCCCTCCGAGCTTTCCAAGCTGGCGGTGATCGTCGGCATGTCCGCCTATATGGCCAGGTTCGGGCGATACGGTCACTTGCTGAGCAAGGGGCTGATCTTCCCGATGGGCGGGCTGGGGGGCATTGCGCTGCTGGTGATCGCGGAGCCGGATTTCGGCACGACCTTCACCGCCGTGCTGGTTGGCATGGCGATCATGTTTGCCGGCGGCACGCGGGTGCTTTACTTACTTGAACTTGGTGTACTGGGAGTCGCCGCGTTCGTGGTGATGATTTTCTACGATCCGGTGCGGCTTGGGCGCGTGCTCGCATTTCTTTGGCCTGAAAAATATCCAGATCAGGCTTACCATCTCATGCAGTCGCTCGACGCCTTCTACCTCGGCGGTGCCTTCGGCGTGGGGCTGGGCAACAGCATGCAGAAACGTTTCTACCTGCCCGAGGCGCATACCGATTTCATCCTGGCAATTGTCGCCGAGGAACTCGGGCTCGTGGCGACGCTGCTGGTGCTGCTGCTTTTCGCCGGCTATTTCATCTGCGGGATGACGATCAGCAACCGGGCACCGGACGCCTTCGGGCGTTTGCTTGGTTTCGGCGTGACGATGATGATCACGCTGCAGGCGGCCATCAACATGGTGGTGGTGACGGGGCTGGGCCCCACGAAAGGCCTGCCGTTGCCCTTCATCAGCTATGGCGGGTCGAGCCTGGTGATCTCGATCGTGATGAGCGCGGTCCTGCTCAGCATCGCGCGCTCAACCGCCAGCGAGGACGAGCAGTCCACGCGCGGTATCAAGGACCTCGCCCGCCGGCTGTAGACGCATCCGTCTTGATCGGCTGACGATAGCGATTGACGATTATTGTCGCATCAAAGCGATGTCGACATAAATGTATCATCGATCCGCATGATGTGACAAAATTGTAGACATAACGATATGTTGCTTTATACGGATAATGCTTAAGTTGTTGCTTTCGATTGACTTGCGATTTTATGACCCATGTTGGCACATATGCTGCTAATTGTGTTCCGTAGTAATCGGCGGGTTGCAATGTCAATGCGTTAATAGTAGTCTTGAACGATCAAGAAAGGAATGGTGGCAAGATGCCTGAGGTCAGGGAGAACGAGATCACGGATAGCTACGGCGAGAATGTGTTCAATGTGCGGGCGATGCGGAATTATCTTTCGGAGAAGGCATTCGCCTCGCTGACGAAGACGATTTCCGAGGGGTCTGCCTTGGATGCGAGTATTGCCGACGAGGTAGCCGAGGCGATGAAGACCTGGGCGATCGAGAAGGGTGCCACGCATTTCACGCACTGGTTCCAGCCGCTGACGGGAACGACGGCCGAGAAGCACGATTCGTTCGTGTCGCCCGACAACGATGGCGGGGCGGTACTGCGTTTCTCCGGCAAAGAACTGATACAGGGCGAGCCGGATGCCTCCAGTTTCCCGTCGGGTGGCTTGCGGGCGACGTTCGAGGCGCGCGGCTATACCGCCTGGGATCCGACGAGTCCGGCCTTCATCAAGGAAAGCCCGAACGGGGCGACGCTGTGCATCCCGACGATCTTCTGCGGCTACCATGGCGAGGCGCTGGACAAGAAGACGCCGCTGCTGCGCTCGATGGAGGCGTTGAACACGCAGATCTGCCGGCTCGGCAAATTCTTCGGTATCGATTGCCCCGGCAAGCGGGCGTGGCCGACATTGGGACCGGAGCAGGAGTATTTCCTGATCGACAAGGATTATTTCGATGCACGGCTTGACCTCGTGCAGACGGGGCGGACGCTCTTCGGTCGCAAGCCGGCGAAGCACCAGCAGATGGAGGATCACTACTTCGGGGCGATCAAGACACGTGTGATCGCGTTTATGTGCGACCTTGACCGCGAGCTCTGGCGTCACGGGGTGCCGGCACGCACGCGTCACAACGAGGTCTGCCCGGCGCAGTTCGAACTCGCGCCGATGTTCGAGAACCTCAACCTCGCGGTCGATCACAATATGATCGTGATGGAGACGCTGCGCTCGGTGGCCGAGGAGCACGATTTCGTCTGCCTGCTGCATGAGAAGCCGTATGCGGGCGTCAACGGTTCCGGCAAGCACAATAACTGGTCGGTCTGCGGGCCGGACGGCAAGAACTGGCTGACGCCGGGCGACAACCCGCACGAGAACGCCAAGTTCCTGACGATGATCGTGGCACTGATGAAGGCGGTCGACACGCATGCCGACCTGCTGCGCGCCTCGGTGGCCACGGCGGGCAATGATCACCGCCTCGGTGCCAACGAGGCCCCGCCGGCGATCATCTCGATCTTCCTGGGCGAGCAGCTTTCCGATGTGATCGAGCAGCTCGAGAAGGGTACAGCCTGCAGTTCGAAGCAGAGCGGCTTCATCAAGCTGGGTGTCACCTCCCTGCCGACCCTGCCGCGGGACGCCACGGATCGCAACCGGACCTCGCCGTTCGCCTTCACCGGCAACAAGTTCGAGTTCCGTGCGGTCGGCTCCGACCAGAGCTGTGCCGGGCCGAATGTGGTGCTCAATACGATTGTCAGCGAGTCGATCGATGAGATCTGCACGGCATTGGACAAGGCCTTGGCGGCTGGTGGTGAATTCAACGCGGCACTACAGGAGATCCTTTCGGGCCTGGTGAAGACGCACAAGCGCATCCTGTTCAACGGCGACAACTACACCGCCGAATGGGTCGTTGAAGCGGCGAAGCGCGGGTTGCCGAATCTGCGGAAGTGCCCGGAAGCACTGGCGGCGATTGTCACCGATAAGGCGATCAAGCTGTTCAGCAAGTACAAGGTCCTTTCGGAGATCGAGACTCGCTCGCGCTACGCGATCTACAAGAAGTCCTATGAGGAGGTTGTGGAGATCGAGGCGCGTTGCGCCGTGACGATCGCGCGGACGCAGATTGCACCGGCGGCGCTGGCCTACCAGGCCGAGCTGGCCGAGACGATCACCTCCGTGAAGGCGGCGGGTATCACCGATGTGGGTGAGACAAATGAGCTGCTGAAGGCGGTTAGCAAGCATCTCAACAGCTTGCTGGCGGGTATCCGCAAGGTCGAGGAAATCGAGCATGCCGGTGATCCGCTGGCAACGCTAGACGCCATGCAGGCCCTGCGTGCGGATGCGGATGCGCTGGAGGCGCTGGTGCCGGACGATATGTGGCCGCTGCCGTCCTACACGGAAATGCTGTTCATGTATTGATACGGCTGATCGGACCATTGAGCCGCTCTTCCCGCAGGGGAAGGGCGGCTTTTTGTTTGGGTCTTCCGCAGAATCTGTGGGTAGATAAAATCACGGGGCGGTGCCAATCAGGCCTGTTGGCGTAGATATCGTGGCAATTGTAATGTAGAATGGGCGGAATTATGTTGTATCAGGATTATGTGGGCTGCCGGGAACGATAAAGACAGTGGTTTAAGCGTAACCAACTAAGGGTGTAATTAAGTCTGGGAATAAGTGTGCGATGAAGTGTTGGAACAGAACACTTAGTCCCACACTTGAACGCACACTTAAACTCACTCTTACTTGGTTACGCTTAATCCACCCGCTTCGTCGGTCATACATGGACAGGGGAAGCCACCCACAGATTCTGCGGAAGACCCTTTTGTTTTAAGGGTGGTGATCCCCGCTCCAGCCGACGCTCGGCTATGGCGCGAGGTGGTTTCGCATGTGGGCGAGCAGGGCCTGGCGGTCGGGGTGGGTGCCTTCGAGTTGGAGTTCGTAGGCGGTTTTGAGCAGGGCGCCGATGCGGGGGCCGGGCGGGACGCCCAGGGCGATGAGGTCGCGGCCGTTGACCCAGGGCTTCGGTAGCACAGGCTCGCTGGCGAAGGCGTCGCGGGCCTGGCAGAGGAAGTCGTGGTTCTCCATCAGGCCGTGGCAGGCAATGCAGTCGAGCCGGTGCAGTTCCAGCTCGGTCTCGAAGGTTGGCGAACCGACAAGCTGGCGCAGGGTGGATCGGCGCATTTTGCGCACATCCATGAACCGCATGTGCCGCCCGACGCAGGCGGTGACTTCCTCGATGACCCGGTTGGGGAGGCGCAGCCGCCGCAGGATTTTCTCCGCCATGCGGGCCCCGTGCTCGGCATGGCCGTGAAAGCGCAGCCGCTGCCCGTCGTGGAAGGCGGTGGCCGGCTTGGCGATGTCGTGGAGCAGCACGGCGTAGGCAAGGGCGGCAGAGCGCACCTGCATGGCGTCGAGCATCATGGCCGTGTGGGTGAAGACATCGCCCTCGGGGTGGAATTCGGGCGGCTGTTCCTGATATTTAAGGGCGGAGACCTCCGGCAGGAAGACCTCGAGCAACCCGAGCTGGTCGAGCAGGCGCAGGGCCTGGCCGGGCTGGCGGGCCTCGAGCAGGGTGCGGGTGAATTCGTCGCGCACGCGCTCGATGCTGATGCGCGCGATGGAGGGGGCGTTGCGCAGGATGGCGGCCGCCGTGGCGGGCTCGATCGCGAAGTCGAGCGTGGTGGCGAAGCGCACGGCCCGCAGCAGGCGCAGGTGATCCTCGCCGAAGCGACGGTCGGGATCGCCGACGCAGCGGATCAGCCGGGCCGCGAGATCGGCGCGCCCGCCGACATAGTCATGCACGCTGCCGTCGACGGGGTCGTGGAACATGGCATTGACGGTGAAGTCGCGCCGGGCGGCATCCTCCGGCGGGGTGGCAAACGAGATCGCGGCGGGGTGGCGTCCGTCGTCGGTGCCGTGATCCTGCCGGAAGGTGGCGACCTCGAAGGCCAGCCCCTTCCAGGGAACAATCACCACGGCGAAGTTCTTGCCGACCGTGCAGCCCCCGGGAAAGCACGCGAGGACGGCGTCCGGGACGGCGTCAGTAGCGATGTCGTAGTCGCGCGGCTCGCGGCCGAGCAGCATGTCGCGCACGCAGCCCCCCGCCCAGTAGGCGGTGTAGCCGGCCTCGCGCAGGCGGCGGGCGACGTCGAGCGCGCCCTGGCGCAGGTCGTCTGGCGGCGTGGCGGGTGTGGGGTCAGGCGTTTGCATGGGTTACCGCGTGGTGCAGCAGGGTGGTCATGGCGGGCATGGCCCGGCGTCCGGCGTCGAGCACGTCGGCATGGGCGAGCGTGGCGGCGGAATCGACCCCGGCCGCCGGGTTGGTGATGCAGGAGATGGCCCCGACGCGCATGCCGGCAGCCCCGGCGAGGATGGCTTCGGGCACGGTGGACATGCCGACGGCGTCGGCCCCCATGCCGCGGAAGACGCGGACTTCCGCCGGTGTCTCGTAGCAGGGGCCGGAGGTGGCGAGGTAGATGCCCTCGCGCACGGCAATGCCGGTCTCGCGGGCGGACCGGCGCAGGTGATCGAGCAGGCCCGGATCGTAGAGGTGGCTCTGGTCGGGGAAGCGCTCGCCCCAGCGGGCGTCGCGCGGTCCGACGAGGGGATTGGTGCCGATGGCGTTGATGTGGTCGGTCACCAGCATCAGGTCGCCGGGTGCGAACGACGGGTTGATGCCGCCAGCGGCATTGGTCAGCAACAGGGTTCGCACGCCGGCGCGGGCGGCGATGAAGACGGGCAGGCCGACGGGCGTCCAGCCTTGGCCCTCGTACCAGTGGTGGCGTCCCTGGAAGATGAGCAGGCGGCGGTTGCCGATGGTGGCGACGCGCAGGCGGCCTTCATGGCCGGCGACGCCGGTGGTCCCCATACCGGGAATCGCGCTGTAGGGGATTTCGGACGAGGGGGAGAAGGCGTCGGCCGCCTCGCTCCAGCCGGAACCGAGGATCAGGGCTGTATCGGCCTGTTCAATGTCAAGCGTCTTGGCGACGGCGGCAAACGCGGTTTCCATGAGCGGCATGTCCATGATGGTGATCCTCTCGGCTGGTTTATAAGGTCACGCCTATCATGCCGGAGCGCGGCGGGCAGGTCAAACTGCAATTCGGGGATTACGTTGCATCTCGAAAGCTTAAATCAGGCACTTGGCAAAAATTTCTTGCCACCGCGAATGTAGATGATTACTGTGGATAACAGTTGGATTGGTGGAATGATGTATGAATTGGAGAATTTCATAGGCATATAGAACAGTAAAAACAAGCGACATTATAGATTTTGCGTTAGCGCAAGTATTGTTCCTGTGGAAAACCGCGAATTTTCAATTGGAGGAACGAACTGGCGGGAACGCGCCCCACGTGGGCGCGGCTCCTGTTTCATGTTCCTCCAAGGGGCTTCGCGGTCCCTCCACAGGGCTTGACAGTAGTTCGCGCCCTTTTCTTCTCTCCATTTGCAGGGCAGGGTTAAGGGCTCATTGGTCATGCGGGCTGAAAGCGCAGCCTGCATGCAGAGATTATGGAGTTATATTGAAAACAAAGCCGTTTATGTTGAGCGCTTGCCTGATGGTTGCCAACCTGACCGTGTATGCTGTTGACAGCGTGCATCTTTCCGCCGAGCCCGTCCCGTTTGACAAGGCGCTTTATGCCAGTTACATGTCGCTGGCGGTAGAGAACGTGCCTGACCTGATCAGCGCGTTCGAGTCGATGCAGTATTCAATCCTGCCGATTGTGTTGCCCGATCCGGATTTCATCCACCTACAGGACGGCGGGCTGCTGCCATTTGATCCGGACGCATTTCCATCGCGTTTTGTCAGGCGGTTGCTTCCATCTAGCGAGAATGGCGTCACGGTTTATCCGATTACGGTCCTAGAAGTACCCGACAGCGGCGAGCGACATGTCCTGAATGCCGTCGGTGATGTGATTGCCGAGATCAAGGCTCCCAAGGGGTACGATCCGCTCTGGTATGTCCGGCTGCGGTTTCCCGATCTTGCCTCCCTTGATGCCGAAACGGCAGCCTGGCAGGTCGCGCTGTACGATCCTTCCCGCATCATGGTGCGGTTCCGGCTGATCACGGAGGACGAGCTGATCAAAAAAGTCATGACCGAATCGGTTGCCGCAACGCAATCGCTGACCTTCACCCCGCTGGCACTCAGCTCCCTCAGTTACACTGGCAGCGGATTGGCGTTCGACTCGCTGGCCGTGCAAACCAACGGCACGGTTGACGTCAGCTTGAGCTGGCCGTCAGGAACGCTGGCTTCCGAAGGACTCGATATCTTCTCCTGCGACGACCTGATGGTGCAGCAGTGGCAGATCCTGCTGACTACCAACGTCAACAACGCGGCGGGCAGCTTCGCCTTCACCGCCCCCGCCGCCGGAGATGGCGAAAAACGCTTTCTCGATGCCTGGACGCACTATGACGGCGACGGCGACGAACTCTATGACGGGCGGGAAGTCCGCCTTTACGGGACGGACCGCTACAACACCGACACCGACGGCGATGGCATGCCCGACGGCTGGGAAATCCAGCACGGCCTTGATCCTTTGAATGCCGCCGATGCCCTGGGCGATGCCGACAGCGACGGGCTGACCAACCTCGGGGAATACCAGGCCGGAACCGATCCGAACCAGAATGACAGCGACGGCGACGGCTTGCTAGACGGTGCGGAAGCGAACTGGAGCCGGATTTCCCACTGGGGAGTCAATGATACTGGGCAAGCATCTATTCCCGCCTCCCTGACCGATGCGGTCAGTATTTCCGCTGGTCATTGGCATTGTCTTGCCGCGCGGGCGGATGGCACCATCTCCGCATGGGGTGATGACGCGAATGGGGAAGTATCGGGGGCGGCCGGTATTAGCAATGCCGTTAAAGTGGCGGCTGGAGATCGCTACAGCCTCGCCTTGCTTGAGGACGGTACCGTTGCTGGGTGGGGAACAAACTCTTACGGGCAACTCAATGTGCCTGCAAGTGTAACGAATGCGGTTTCGATTGCCGCAGGCGATTATCATGCTCTTGCTTTGCTTGACGACGGCACGGTTGTTGGATGGGGGTGGAATGGTTATGATGGGAGAGTTTTCGGCGCATCTTCAGTATCCAATGCAATTGCCGTAGCTGCCGGTTCTAGCCATTCCCTCGCCCTTCTTTCCGATGGTACCGTTCAAGGGTGGGGCTCGGATTCCTATGGACAAGTCAGCGGGGCAACAACGGTCAGTAATGCCGTCGCTATTGCCTCTGGCGATAGGCATAGTCTCGCGCTGCGTTCCGACGGTACGGTCGCCGCTTGGGGGTGGAATTACCACGGACAGTGCTCAGGAGCTACGAATGTGGTTGCCGCCATCGCGATTGATGGTGGATATACCCACAGTGTAGCCGTTCGCGCCGATGGCCGCGTTGTGGCGTGGGGGGGGAATACGTATGGTGAGCGTGACGTTCCGATCGGGCTTTCCCACGTGTCCACGGTGTCGGTGAGTAGTTATTACTACACGCTCGCCCTTTCCGGCCCGCTTGATCCGCTCAAGTCCGGCAGCGATGGTGACGGCCTGCTGGATGGCCATAACCTGATGGTTGACGCCTCCGATCCGCGCTACCTGGCATTTGCCGCCGCCGGTATCGCCTTTGCGGACAACGGGGGACAGCGCACGTTCAAGGGCGAAGCCGATGCCATGACTGATCCCTTCAACTGGCAATCGTCCGGCTGCGGAATTCCCGACGGCTGGGCTGTCAAGCATGGCCTTGATCCGCTCGACCCCTCAATAAAAACTCAGGACAGCGACAACGACGGGTTGACGAATTATCAGGAGATGATCTACGGCACTGATCCATGGGCTGCGGATTCAGACTGGGATACAGTATCCGACTACACCGAAATCATCGGCGGCAGCAACCCGCTCGACGCCGGAGAGACCAGTCACGAGTCAGGTGGCGCTACCTTTCTGCTTTCGGCTGGGTATCAGGCACTGACCGGTAGCGGGACCGGCAACGGCATTGCCACGCTTCAGATCGGTCCGCTTACGGTGCCATTCTCTCACGAAAGCCCCGTGAAGGATCTCGCACTGCAGCTTCCGAGAGCGGTGTTGCATACGATGTCGTTTAGCGGGGCAACTGATCATCTCGGCGGTGCGTTGGTGTTATCGGTCGATCCCGCCCCTAATCCCATGGTCATCCACGATCCGGCGGGGCTTTTCGGAACGCCGCATAGCATCGCTTGCGGCTACCCCTTTGCCTTTGTGGCATTCCCGGTGGTTTTCCTCAGTGATGTTGATATCTCTATTTCGTGGCCCGATGACTTTTATCTGGACGCCACCATCGTCCCGGACGGGCTGCATGGCGTCTTCACCTACAGCGTGCCGGATGGCTATACGGCGACTCCCGCCAGCTCCACCAATGGCGCAACGTATATTTCGGCTGACTATCCGCAATGTGGCTATTCATATAATGAACTGACCGTGACGTTTGTGGCCCCCTCGAATTGCCTGACCACGATTGGAACGCTCAGCGATACCGCCGAAATCTCGAACAGCACAGCGCTGGAACTCGATATTGAACCGGTCAACGATCCGGGCTACTATCTCGGTGTGGACCAGACCAACACCTACAGGGCGGTGCTGAACATGAATACGCCGGGAACATACCTGTGGTCAGTGGATACGAATTACCTCCAGATAGTCGGTTCGGACACGGGGTCGAACGTCTTGGTAACGGCTATCGCGTCAGGGCAGAGTTCTCTCTATTGTGACTTCACCCCGGAAGGTGCTCCGTCGCCTTGCGGTGCCGCTTATCAGATTGATGCTGTAGATGTTGTTATTGTTCTGACCAATGTATACTACCCGGCGCTTCCAATTTTACCGATCTACGATGATACGCCGGGCAAGAAGTGGGTGATTGCCACCTTCCCGGAACCAGATCAGATAAACGTCGACTGGGATGTACAACTGCTTGGATTGGATAGTGCGGATGTCAATATCAAGTATCGGCGGGGCACTTCCGCTGAAGCCGACATCAGATGGGTTGGTACTACTGGGGCGCTACACTTTGCCGACGGGTGGCTGAACGCCAGCATCCGCCTAAACGATGGTTCGAATGCCGTTCCTCAAATGTCGATTTCATCCAATATCCTGACGATATCAAGTGTTCAACAGGGCGATCGCATCATTATTGAGCATCCTTATTCTGGCTGCCGGGATGAGATTGCCGTCGTGAAGAATTTCAGTTGGAACGATTTGCAGCGTCTGGGTGTGGGAAATCTTGAGATGCACCCGGACTACAGCGGGCTGCATGTAGATGTCAAGGCAGCTATTATTGATACTATTGTATTCTGTCTCGATCCTCGACCTGGCAGGAATCAGAAGCTGCAAATGAGTAATGACAGTTTCCCTGATTCTGGCCTTTCCTCGATCACCTATACCAATTTCCATGCGGCTCACACAAACCTGCTCCAACTCGACATTCCCAGTAGTCGAAGCGTTGGCTCTTACCCTTGGGACTACGACCACTGGCACATGGGAATCGAGGTGGCGACTCTCTCAACAGGTATTGTCAGCAAGCAGGCGGCACTCGAGACAGCAGTTAGCGAGGATGCAGATACTCTTGGTGAGCATCAGAGTAATACCTCCGGGTATTTGGTCACGCTTCTCAATGCTTCAGTTGCGCAAACGAATGTGTCGTTTGCTCTTTCGCACACCTATGAAGGCGGCGAGGCCAAAAATCCTGAATATCAAGACACGGGAGGTGGAGCGGATACACTTAAGCCCGGAGACCCTATCAGGAACATCCGATGGCAGTTTACGTCGGCTACCGTTCCAGAACTGTCATACCCAGGCGACGAAGACAACGCGAACGAGTGGAAGAAGGCAACGGACGCACCTCCACAGGAAGTCTGGAGTGTCCTGCTTTTTGTGAACAGTGAAGGCAAAATCGTCCTCATTGGTTCTGGTTCTGGCGGCGCGGTTGATATTTTGCCGTGGGCAATGTGGTCAGATGCGCTTGGAGAGTAAAAAGGTGGTGATAATATGAAACGTATCGTGCTACAAGTCATGGGCTTCGGATTACTGATGGTCAATACATGCTGGGCTACCAGAACACTCAGTTACCAGGCTACGGTACTCGATGTCATTGATGGTGATACCATCGTGATAAGCAACAAGTTATTCAAACATGGGATTCAGCTTCGATCAGAAGGGAATGTGGAACTAGACGGGGTAGCTGCACCGGGAGTCGAACAGACGGGCGGCAAGGAAGCGAAGGCTTTTCTTGAGAAACTCGTGAAGGGCAAGAGTGTCAACATTGTTGAACTCACTGATCAAGATCGATCACATGGCGCGTGGGTGTTCGTTGGGCCAGACGAAGCATGTGTCAATCTTCGCTTGGTTGAAGAGGGCCATGCATGGTTAGTTGAGACGCGTGCACAATTTGCAGTTTCTATGGGAAAGCCAAAAGAGGCTTACGGTAAGTTGAAGAACGCCTTCCAGAAGGCAATCGAGCAGAAGAAAGGTATTTGGGCAACCGAAAATTCGATTCCGCCGTGGGAGTGGATCAAGAACCATCCCAAAAAGGAAGAGGAGCAACCGGAGGAGTAGGCGACATTCCGCCGCAAACCCCTTGCAGCACCCCTTGCAGCAACCCTTGCAGCAACCTTGACCTGTGTGCTTGCCCCGTCTATAGTGCCCCGCAAATGACAATCAATGAATTCATTGCCAAATGGCGCAAGGTTGAACTGAAGGAGCGCTCCGCCGCGCAAGAACATTTTCTCGATCTGTGCCGCGTATTTGATCACCCGACGCCTGCCGCAGCGGATCCCACCGGCGAAACGTTCTGTTTCGAGAAGGGCGCGGCCAAGCACGGCGGCGGTGACGGTTTCGCGGACGTGTGGAAGCGGGGTGCTTTCGGTATCGAGTACAAGGGCAGGCACAAGGACTTGGCCGCCGCCTACGACCAGCTTCTACGCTACCGCAGCGCTTTGGAAAATCCGCCCCTGCTGCTGGTCTGCGATCTTGACCGCATCGTCATCCATACCAACTTCACCGGCACCGTTGAAGTCACCCACGACATACCACTGGAAGCCCTGGCCAAACCGCGAAACATCGAGATCATGCGGGCGGTATTCCATAACCCGGAAGTGTTGCGGCCGGGGCGGACTAGTACCGCCGTCACGCAGGACGCGGCCAGGCAGATTGCGGAGATTGCCGATGTGCTGCGCAAGCAAGGGAATGACCCGGCGGCGGTGGCGCATTTCCTCGACCGGATTGTCTTCTGCCTGTTCGCGGAAGATGCCGGACTGCTGCCGGACAACGTGTTCACGCGCATCCTGGAAAAGTCCGGGGGTGACAGAACCCGTTTTGCCCGTCTGCTTGAACAGCTTTTCGAGACCATGGCGACCGGCGGGGACTTCGGGCTTGAGTCCATCCGGCATTTCAACGGGAGCCTGTTCGACGATCACAGCGTCCTTGACCTGCCGATGGATGCTGTCAAGCGGTTCGCGACCGCTGCGGCACTCGACTGGAGCGCGGTTGATCCATCCATTTTCGGCACCCTGTTCGAGCGCGGACTGGACCCGGCCAAACGCTCGCAACTCGGCGCGCATTTCACCAGCCGCGACGATATCGAGCTTGTCGTGGACGCCGTGATGATGTCGGTCCTGCGCCGTGAGTGGGACGAGACTAGGACAACCATCGAGAACCTGCTAGCAACGGGGAAGAAACTGGGGCAGACTCAAGACCGAAGACTGAAGACTGCAGACAGTAAAGCATCAAAAACGATGACTCCGGCGGCGAAGCGCAAGGCGCAGGGGGAGGCGTCGAGTATCCTGCACCGGTTCCTTGACCGGCTGCAGCATGTCAAGGTGCTGGACCCCGCCTGTGGCTCCGGGAATTTCCTCTACATGGCCTTGCTACGACTGAAGGACCTGGAAAAAGAGGTGATCCTATACGGGAGCGACAACGGCCTCGGTGCGTTCCTGCCGCTAGTAGGCCCCTGGCAGCTTTACGGTATCGAGCTGAATCCCTATGCGCATGACCTCGCGCAGATGACCGTCTGGATCGGCTGGCTGCAATGGATTCGCGCTAACGGCTTCGGGTTCTCGGCGGATCCGGTCCTGCGCTCGCTCGCCGAGAATATCCGTCTGATGGACGCGATTGTTGTGAATGCGGATTGCGGAACGCGGAATGCGGAATCTCCTGAACCGGCCTGTCGTAAACCTGTTGAACCGGAATGGCCTGCCGTGGACTTCATCATCGGCAACCCGCCGTTCCTGGGCGGCAACCGCATCCGGCAGGAACTCGGCGGCGACTACGTTGAACGCCTATTCTCGCTGTATGCCGGGCGCGTGCCCGCCTTCGCGGACCTCTGCTGCTACTGGTTTGAGAAAGCCCGAGCGCATATCGCCGACGGCAAATGCAAGCGCGCAGGACTGCTCGCCACACAGGGCATACGCGGTGGGGCAAACCGCGAAGTCCTTAAACGCATCCAGGATAGCGGCGGGATCTTCTGGGCGGAGAGCGACCGGCCCTGGGTTCTGGACGGGGCGAATGTCCGGGTCAGCATGGTTGCCTTCGATTACGGCACCGAAACAACGCGAATCCTGGATGGCCGCGAGGTGCCCGCCATCAATCCCAACCTGACGTCGTGTGCCGACATCACAATGGCAAAGACGCTTCCCGGTAATTTGGGAATCTGTTTTATGGGACCATCCCCGAAAGCCCCATTCGACATTGATGCGGAAACGGCAGCCGTGATGCTGGCCGACAAGGGCAATCCTAACGGCAAACCGAACTCGGACGTTGTACGTCCGGTCATCAGCGCCGTGGACATTGGCCAGGGATCACGCTGCAAATGGACAATCGACTTTGCGCTCATGCCGATCGAGGAAGCCGCCCAGTACGAGAAGCCGTTCGAATATGTACGCGCCAACGTTTTGCCTGTCCGGGAAACACGACGCGACGACTATCGCGGTATGTGGTGGCAATATGCCCGGCCTCGACCGGAGATGCGTTCGGCGCTGCAAGGGCTTTCCCGCTATATCGCCACACCCGGCGTGTCAAAACATCGTCTGTTTGTATGGGTATCCGCCGAAGTCCTCTGTAACCAAGGAACGCTGGTTTTCGCGCGTGACGATGATGCGTTCTTCGGTATCCTCCATTCCCGGATTCATGAGGTTTGGGCGCTGAGTATGGGCACCCGGCTTGAGGACCGCCCCCGCTACACGCCGACAACCAGTTTCGAGACGTTCCCCTTGCCGCCGGCGACCGACGCCATCGCCGAGGCTGCCCGGGATCTGGTTGCCAAGCGCGACCGCTGGCTGGCCCCGGAAGGCATGAGCGCTGCCGAGCGCAAGTCCCGCACCCTAACCAAGCTCTACAATGCCCGCCCCACCTGGCTGGCCGACTGCCATGCCCGCCTCGACGCCGCCGTCGCCGCCGCCTACGGCTGGCCCGCCGACCTCCCAGACGACGCCATCCTCGAACGGCTGCTCGCGCATAATCTGAATGCCGTCAGCCTACTCTAAGCAGGTGTCTGCGCCATGGCATGCGAATCCTTCGCTGCGGTGGCCTATTGGCAGGTCAGCAATTCTCATAATGACAGAACAGCAGGCTCGCAGCGCCTGCTGTACCGTGAAAGTCACCAGACAGTACAGCGGGGGCTGCGAACCCGCTGCGTGTGCGTAATTGTGCCATGGAGGGCGAGCGTCCTCGCGAGCCATGCGGAGCAAGGGTTGTTGTAAAGGTGCGCGGTGGTTAGCCGGGCGCGGCTCGCGAGGACGCTCGCCCTCCAGTCGGCAGATTGTGCGGTTTGCACGATCCTGGTTGACAAGGCAGGCGGCACGCGTTTGACTGAAGGCATGTTTTTACCGACGACAAGGGATGAGGTGGCGCGGCGGGGCTGGACGGGGCTGGATGTGATCCTGGTGACGGGGGATACCTACATCGATTCGCCGTTTGCCGGGGTCGCTGTGATCGGCAAGTGTCTGGTACGGGCGGGCTACCGCGTGGGCATCCTGGCGCAGCCGCAGACGGATGCCGATTTCACCCGGCTGGGGGAACCGGCGCTGTTCTGGGGGGTGACGAGCGGCTGCGTGGATTCGATGGTCGCCAACCGCACGGCCTCCGGGCGCAGGCGCCGCCGGGATGACTTCACGCCGGGGGGCGAGAACAACCGTCGTCCGGACCGGGCGGTAACGGTCTACAGCAACGCGATCCGCCGCTGCTTCAAGCAGACGGCGCCGATCGTGCTCGGCGGTATCGAGGCGAGCCTGCGGCGGGTGGCGCATTACGATTTCTGGTCGAACCGCATCCGCCGCTCGATCCTGTTCGATGCCAAGGCCGACTACCTGCTCTACGGCATGGCCGAGTCCAGCGTGGTCGCCCTGGCCGGCGCCTTGCGCGACGGCGGGGATCCGACCGCGATCCGTGGTGTCGGCTTTATTGCCGCCGCCGTGCCCGAGGGGGCGGTGGAAATGCCGTCCTACGAGGACGTCGCCGCTGACAAGGAGGCGTTCACGCGGATGTTCCATGCCTTCTATGCCAACAACGACCCGATCACGGCGCGTCCGCTGGCGCAACGCCAGGATACGCGCTACTACGTGCAGCAACCGCCGCCGCTGCCGCTGGATGGACCGGCGCTGGATGCGGTCTACGAGCTGGATTACGAACGCGACGTGCATCCGTACTATGCCGCCGGTGGCGAGGTGCGGGCGCTGGACACGATCCGTTTCTCGATCACGACCCATCGCGGCTGCTACGGCGAATGCGGGTTCTGCGCGATCGCCGTGCATCAGGGGCGGCGCGTCTGCATGCGCAGCGAGGCGTCGATCCTGCGCGAGGCGCACCGGCTGGCGGCGCATCCGGCCTTCCGTGGCACGATCCTGGATGTCGGCGGACCGACGGCCAACATGTACGGGATCGAATGCACGCGCAAGGCGGAGTCAGGCGCCTGCCGCGGTAAGCGCTGCCTGTATCCGGCGATCTGCCGCGAGCTGCCGGTCGACCATGGGCGGCAGTTGAACCTGCTCAAGACCCTGCAGCAGGTGCCGGGGGTCAAGCGGGTGATCGTGGCCTCGGGCGTCCGGCACGACCTGGTGATGGCGGACCTGAGGAACGGCAAGCGTTATCTTGACGCCGTCGTGCGCGATCACGTTTCCGGCCAGATGAAACTGGCACCCGAGCACACCGAGCCGGGCGTGCTGGCGGCGATGGGCAAGCCGGGACCGGCCTCGCTCAAGGCGTTCCGCGAGGCGTTCAACGAGTCCACCCGCCGGGCGGGGAAGCCGCAGTTCCTGACCTATTACCTGATGGCGGCGCATCCGGGCTGCACCGATGGCGACATGCGCAAGCTCAAGACCTTTGCCGCGCAGGAACTGGAGGTTTCGCCGGAGCAGGTGCAGATCTTCACGCCGACGCCCTCCACCTATTCCACGCTGACGTACTGGACGGAGCGCGATCCCTTCACAGGCAAGCCCGTTTTTGTCGAGAAAGGCGAGAAGGGCCGCGTACGCCAGAAGGAAATTGTGACGGGTCCCTCGCGGAAGGTGACATGAGCGATCATGGAAAGATGGGTCTTCCGCAGAATCTGTGGGTATGTATGTTCGCGGGGTTCTGTCAAACTG
>CAZSRU010000006.1:66369-68792 GCA_964609395.1 uncultured Victivallales bacterium | reverse complement strand
GGCGGCCGCATAGGCGCGGCGATCGGCCTCATCAAACGCCCCGAGGTATGGATTCAACGACTTCGATGTTGTTCTTTTGCCGCGCCGGAAAAGCAGATTATCTCGGTCAACCGGATTGATCAAGTGTGTCAATTACATCACAACTAACTAGTTATCAATTACTTGCCTAGAACGTCCCCGTTTTGTCGTTTTGTTCCGTTTTGTTTGTCCCCGTTTTGTTCCCTCTTGTCCTGAAGGGCTTCGGCAATGATGGGGTTAAGCTCCTCGATGCCGGTTTTCGGAAGGCCCTTGTCGCGGGCTTCGTAGACTTTCTTCCAGTCCGTTTCTGACGTGGCGGCTGCCACCGCCAGGGTGGCCAGGAGAGCCAATGCGGATCTGCTTCCGGTTCGTTTCATGATTTTACGAGCTCCTTTTACGGATTGTTACTGTTTTATGAAGCCTAAGGCCCTTCTTCTGCTTAAACGTCTGCCACCCGGTTGTTTCTTCAGAAAATGTTTGCGGGATTATCCATTGGTATGTCCCCTGTTTTTACGCAAACGGTTATATGATCCCGATCAATCTGAGGATTGTTCTGCCATGATGCGCACTGTACCGGTCTGGCCGTTCATGGTGACAATCTGGCCGTCGGTGAGTGTCGCCAGCAGGCCTTGGATGCCGACGATCGCGGGAATACCCATCTCGCGGGCCACGATCGCGGAATGCGACAGGATGCTGCCGCGTTCGATCAGGATGCCCTTCACAGCCGGATAGAGCGGCACCCACCCCGGATCGGTGCGGCCCGCCACTAGGATGCAGCCATTGAGATCAAGGTTGTCGCGGGGACTGTTGACAATCCGCACCGGAGCCGTGACTTCCCCTGGACAACAGCCCGTCCCGGTCAAGTCGCCTTCTGCCGCTTCCACCTGCCGGATCTGGCGAAAGGTGTTACCGGTGTAAACCATGCCAAACGTATCGAAGTGATCCTCGGCAGGCGGATCGGCACGATAGGCGTCGAACTCATTCCGGCGCAGAGCCGCCAGCGCTCGCAGGTCGGTGGTGACGGCGGTGCCCTTGACGTAATCCCAGACCTCGTCGATGGTTAAGAAGAAGATATCTGGCGCACTCTCCAGCTTGCCGGCTTGCACCAGTTGCCGCCCCATCGCCTGAAGCAGTTCACGCAGCACCCCATAAATGCGGGTGCGGGCAAAGCGCATGTTCTCGCGGTTCATGACCCCCTTGCGGGCATTGCGCAGGACAAGCCCGAAAACACGCTGCCGAAGCCAGGGGACGGAACGTTTCCCGAGCGCCTGGTCAACGGTTTCCTCCGCACGGCGCCGGATGTCGTGCTCACGCGCGGCCATGGCATCGGCATCGAGCAGGGCCTCGTCCACCTGCAAATAGTTTTGCAGGATCTGGTAGACGAATTCAGGCGTTTCGCGCAGGGAGGGTTCCTCGAGTTTTAGCTCATTAATGCAGCGGAACCCGTATCGTTTGAGATAGATGTCCATTTCTGATGCCACGGCGCGGCAGGACGGATCGGCGGGAATCTCGCGGGCAAGGGTATGATGATCGAGGCGCTGGAAACGTTCGAGCAAAGCCGGATCACGCCGGATTCGCAACGCTAGGCGCATCAGCATGCGCGTCGGCTCGGTGCTTTCGATATCGCCATTACCGCAGATCAGATCGTTCTGTAGCGACTGGCTCTCGTCGCCGCACCAGTCCTTGCAGAGCTTGCGCAGCAGGCCGTAGTGGATCATCACATAGAAATCGTTGATGATCGGAGCCTGCCAGTTCCACAAGAGCCGGGCTTCCATCTCGCGGTAGACGGCCATCAGCTCATGCGGTGCCATGGCGTTGAAATCCAGGGCTTCCCACTTTTCGTACAGACCTCGAAAACGCGACTGGAAGCGAGTCACACGGCCGTCGATCGTCGCGAACTGGAACAGCATACGCACCACGAGTCGCAGCAGTCTCGGGAATTCAACCAGCCACTTGCGCCATTCGGACACCGCCTCCGCCTCCCCGTCCTCGGGATCAAAGCGCTCCCGCAGCCCCATCATGGATTCCATGAACCGCTTGTTCATGCCATAGCCCGGAAACTGCTGGATCAGGCGATACCAGTTCACCAGGTTGTAGTAGACTTGGCCGCGGATCAGCCCGAGCATGTTCTCGTAGACCGGACGGTTGGCCTGCACGACAGCGGACGAGATCCCCATTACCTGCGAGAAGCAGTGATACACCACGGAATAGGCATGACGGATGAAACTGAAGGTCATCGGACTGGTCACGCCGGAATAACTTTCGATGATATTCGAGTTGTCCCAGACCTGCCGGTTCCCGGCAGCCGGGCCGAAATCGGCAACGGTCGTAATGTCCCGCGTCTGCAGGATGTAGAGCACGCCCTGCGAATCGAAACAGAATTCGATATCCTGCGGCCGGCGCCG
>CAZSRU010000006.1:9234-66269 GCA_964609395.1 uncultured Victivallales bacterium | reverse complement strand
TGATAGCCCGACGCCCACACCCGCTGCACATGGCGGGCCACCGAGGCCGCCCCGCGCACATACAGGAAACTTTCGTGGATCCCGGCAAACGAATGCGCCGCCCCGTCTTCATCGGCCGCGGAGGATCGGACCGAGACATGACCGGCGGCCGGACCGCCGATGAACGGCACCGTCGCCAGGTCGTCCTCCAGCCAGCCGGGCAGCGGAGCCTCCAGGATCATCCGCTGCACCGTGGCAGCGATTTCCGCAGCGTTATCCGCCGTCAGCCCGGTTAGGCAGCTTGCAATCCGCTCGCCGAGACCGCCTTCGGCCAATGCCGCCAGCATGCCATCCACGGGTAATGCCACCCACTCGGGCACCCGGTTGGCCTGCTGCAACCGCAACAGGTTGAGTCCTTTGCCTCCGATCGCAGGGGTATCCGCACACACCCGGTCCGGTTTGAATAGATGACTCATAACCCGCCTCCAAAGGTAACACCGTAAATACGGAATAATTCGACCGCTAGCACCAGGTAGAAGAGCACGATATAACCGCCTCCGTAGGCCTCGAGATTCTTCGCTGTACGACGGCTTGGCGCCAGCCGGAAGTGCAGGAAGCCGCCCAGGCAGACCAGGAAGAGCACGATCAGTCCGGCATAGTAGAAAAGCCCGAGCCCGAGGTAGACCCCCACAATCCAGGCAAGCACGGTATTGAGAACCCGCAGCACCATCGCCACATAGCCCGCCGTGAAGAGGCCGAGATGACCGGAATAGCTGTCAACCCCCTCGATCTCATCCTCGGGCATGCGGATCTTGCGCGAGATCTCCCAGTTTGAAAACGCGAAGAAGTCCGCCAGCGCGTAGGCCCAGAAAAGCCAGGGGGCCTCCCAGAAAGGACGTTTCATGGTGAAGCTGAAGATGGTGGCCGTCAGCAGCGGCATGATCAGCATATGCGCGATGGCATAGAGGATGAAATGGGCCCGCAACCAGCGCGGGACAAAGAACTCATGCAGCATGATCCAGGAGAAAAGGACGGCAATCCCGACGGCCATCACGGCATCAAAGCCGCTGAACAGGGCGCAGCACAGTTCAACCGCGATCGCCGCCCCGCCCAGGATCTTGAGGTGCGTCAGGGTGATCAGGCCGCGCGAGAGGATGCGCGCCGGATAATGCACGATGTCCAGCGCATAGTCCTTGTGCTCATCGAATACCCGCAGATGAAAGAAGATGCAGAACAGGAACACCATCCCGACCGGCGTGAACCAGCCGATCTGCAACGCCTCTCCCGGACGGCCCACCAGCACCTGTGCCAGGAACTGGTTGGCCAGGAAATAGATCACCACCATACTGATGTGACTGAACAAGGGAAACCGTTCGTCCAGATAGGCTTTCAGCCGCACCACGAATGGACTTTCCAGCGTCAGATTATCGTTTTTCGTGTTCATCGGTCTTTACCCTGAATGAGTTCATAATTGGTACTTCGACCGCTGGCCGCTGATTTCTCAAGAATGCTTTTTGCGATGAGGTCATTGATATCCCGCTGCGCCGTATCCTGCGAGCATTTGGCTATTTTAGCCCATTTGCTCGATGTCAGCTTACCATCAAAGCCATCCAGCAGGCGATTCAGCATAGTGCTCTGCCGATCATTCAGCGATACACTCGCATGGTGCCTCCAGAACGATGCCTTTCCGGTAACCGAAAGCAGAATCGATTCCGCCGCTTCTACCGCACGCATATGGCAATGCAGATACCACGCTATCCAAGCCGATAGATCCAATGTGCCCTTCTGGCAACTCTCCAGCGTGTCATAATACGTGTTCTTCTCTCTTTGAATCTGTGCGGACATGCTGTAAAAACGAAATTCCGTCTTTTCGGATCTTGCCAATTGCATGTCGCCAATGGCCCGCGCAATCCGTCCATTTCCATCATCGAACGGATGAAGCGTGACAAAGTAAAAATGTGCTATTGCTGATTTCATTACCGGGTCGGTGCGATCCGGGGCATTAAACCATATCAGGAACCGCCTCATCTCTGTGTGCAGCCTCGCATGCCCTGGCGCTTGAAAGTGAACCTTCTGCCTCCCTAAAGGTCCGGAGACAACCTGCATGGGGCCTTTCTCGTCGTTCCGCCAATCGCCAACCGTAATGCGGTGCATACCGCTTCTGCCGGCTGGGAACAACGCCGCATGCCATCCGAATAGACGTTCTTCCGACAATGGTTCCGCGTAGTTTCTGGTTGCATCAATCAGGACTTCCACCAAACCGTCAACCGTGCGCTCGGACGGAATCGCCCCTGCAATCTCCAATCCTAGTTGTCTTGCCAGCGAAGAGCGTACCGAAGCCGTATTGAGGATTTCCCCTTCGATTCTCGACGTACTGACGGCATCCTGCGTCCTTATTAGCAGCGATGCCTCTTGCTGGAGATCAAAGCCCAGTGAGGTCATCCGCCCCAGCAGCAAGCCCTGGCAATGCCGCACTTGCGCTAATAACGAGGCGAGGCCCGCTTCATCCCATCTGAAATTCGGCCATTCCGTTTGCTCATGGATAAACATTTTGTTCCTTGTTTTTCCGAAACATAACCCGATTTGCCCATTGCAACAAGCACAATCTCCGCATAATGCGCGGAGATTATTCGCTATAATCGCCGCCTCATTCGGCTTGTCGATAACTTCATCGCTTTCTGGATGCGCTGCCGAAGGGTATCATAATCGATCTTGGACTGGTGCCGCGGATCGAGCGGCAGCGGTTTGCGCGTGAAGATCAGTCGGTCGACCGGAATTCCGGAATCCCGAAGCTGCTCGGCCAAGCCAGGCTCCGCCTCTCCCTGCATGACAATCACCAACTGCCTGTCCATCTCCAGGGCGGCTATTCGCCCGGCACTGGGTGCCAGTGCGGCGACTTGCGCCTCGACAAGCTGCGCGTGCAAGGGCTCGCCCTTGCAGAGGATGGTTGAATGCACACGCCCGGTCAGCCAGAAACGCCCCGCCTTGTCGAAATAGCCGGTATCACCCATACGGTGCCAGCACACGCCCTCGGCATCAATGAGCTTGTTCTCGGCCACCGCCGCCGGATTACGGAAATAATCGCGGCAGACATGCGCCCCGGAAACGATCAGTTCGCCGATTGCGCCTGGCGGCACGTCCAGTTCCGCCCAGGTACGGAAAACCAGCGGTTCACGGCTAATGCGCACCAGCCGGGCCGACAACCCCTCGACAGGCGTGCCGGTGCAATAGCCATTGCCGTTAACCGCCAGCCGCCCGGGTAGCGACATCGAGGCTACCGGTTCGGCTTCGGTTGACCCGTACACCACCGTTATCTCCGTATCCGACAGCGCCGCCTGCCAGCGCCGCAGCATCGCGTCCGGTACGGGAGCCCCGCCAGTCAGGATTCGCCGCAGGACGGGACGCTGACCGGTTGCCATAGCGGCCTCGACCAGTCGATCCACGAACGGCGGCGACGCCGAGCAGGTGCTGACGCCATGCCGCGCGATCTGCGCCAGCAGGCGTTCGCCGTTGACCTCGGAAACACGGCGAAAGTCCATGTCTGGAATGACCGATGTGATCCCGTCGGCCAAGTTACGCAACGCAAACACGGGGAACATCGGCATGTCCACATCGGTATCGGCATACTGGTATTCGCGGCACAGCGCGGCATACTGCGCCGCCAGGAAACCGTGCGTGCGATTGGCTCCCTTCGGGAACCCGCTTGAACCGCTGGTAAAGGTGATCAACGCCGACGACTCCGGGCTTTCTGGCTGCCAGACCGCCGGATCCGGGGCGTTCTGTAGCAGCTCCGCCATCGTCAGCCGGGCGGGGAACGCGCCGACGCGCCGGGCGGTGGTCACCGTCAGCGGCAACCGTCGCAACGCCGGCGCCAGCAGGCGCAGCAGATGGCTGCGCCCGATACCCGCGAACCCGGCCGGTTCGGCAAAGGCGGCGAACTGCGCGATCTTGCGCATCGACATCCAGGGATCGACAAAAACCGTCACCGCCCCGGTCTTGATAATCGCCAGCAGGACGGTGTAGAGATCGATCGACATCGGGATCATCACCACCAGCCGGTCCCCCGGCCGCAGTCCCTCGCGCTGCAAGCCGGCCGACACTCGGCACACACGATCCCAGAGCCCGGCAAAATCCACCTGGCTGCCATCCGGCATGATCAAGGCCGGACGTGCCGGCACCCGCCGCGCCGTCTCCTGCAGATAAACCAGAATATTATGGCCATCCTGATTCACAATTCCCCTTCTGCGCCACCAAGTGACTTCTCGAACAGGACATATTGCCGGAACGGTTCGGACGTGCCTCCGTCGAGCCGCCGCGAGTCGTTCACCTCGTGCATGAGGCACATCAACGCCTCACCATAGCCGCGGGCCACCGTCTGCTCAAATGCCAGTCCCATGAGGGCGGGCCCGACGCCGGTCCCACGATAGGCTGGCAGACAACCGAGCGATTTGATGCAGACGCGAGTAGCGCGGCGGCGCCCCCACAGGAATCGCCCTTTCGCCAGCCAATCCCGCCGCCCCCGCATGGCTCGCACGGCATCGGCATAATCGGGATAGCAGAACACGAACCCCGCAAGGTTGCCGTCCGGTGCACAGCAGAACTGGCAAAGCCCGGGCACCAGCAGCGGCCCGATCCCGTCGTACAGGTGCAGGAATGAATCAAGCGGGATCGGCGTGTAATGGCGATTGCCGGCAAAGATCTGCACGGATAGGCGATGCATCAGCGTGAGTTCATCGGTCAGCCGACTGGCATCAAGCGGCCGTAAGCTATAGCCCTGCCGGCGGATCCGCCGCTGGTACGGCGCCAGGTTGGCCGCCGCTTCCACCGGATTGGCAATGCGCGTGGACAGGTAACGGTCGACGACGGTATAGCCGCAGGCTTCCCACAGCGCGGGATAGTAAGGCGGGTTCCACGGCTCCTTCAGGAAGGGAGCGGCCTGCAACGGCTCGACGGCAAACCGGTAGCGGTGCCAGGTGTCACCATCCATCGGCCCGAGCACACGCTTGACCCCTCGAGAGCGCAACCAATCCTCCGCCGCCATCAACACGTGGCGAGAGGCCTCACGGTCATTGAACGCTTCAAAAAAGCCGATCGAACCCATCTCCGGTGCATCCGCGAGACGGGCAACGCAGCGTGCCTGCACACACCCATCCTGCTCGACAATGAACGCGGCCTGGCGACCGGCATACGCCGGATCGAACAAGGCCTTCACTTCCGTCTCTTGCGGGCTGCGTATAAAAAACGGATCTGCAGCATAGACCCGCGCCGTAAGCGAGAAAAAATCCGAATGTGCGCCCTTAACAGGATCCAGTTTCCGGATTTTCATAGTTCCTCCGAGGCAGATGGTTCTTCAAGAATCTCTCCCGCATCAACCGTTCGCGTCCAGGGTAGCAGGACATCCACCTCGCGTCCGTATACATCTGCCCAAAGCTGCGGCCGCCAAGACCTGGAAAGCCCCGTGGACTGGCCAGCGGCCATCAAAAGAACGGCCACCAGTACCGTTACAACCGCAACGGCCCCACCCGTTCCCTGGGTCCGCCCGGCCAGGACCCCGATGCCCAGCCACACGGCCATCAGCACCACCGCAGCCAGGAACCATACACTTGCCGCATCCGGTGCGCGCCGCATCAGGACCGGCTCGGCCAGGACCGCCACCATAGCCAGCACCACCCCGGTGAGCTGCCGCCATGTCCAACGCCAGCCCGTCTGTCCGCGGCCGAGTTGCACCACAACCCCAAAGCAAAGCGGAACCAGCACGGCGGCCAGGTACAAGGCATATAGGAAACGGAACATGCCGGTCAGATTCGCCAGCACCATCAGCACCGCCGCCGGTATCGCCAGCAGCACCATGCGCCGATGCGCAAGCGTCCGCCGCTGCTCGCCCCCCGTACCCGCATAGACCACCATGAAAGCCAGAATCGCCGCCAGCAGAGGAACCGCCCAATCCACGGATCCCAGACTCCAGACCCCGTACAGGATGATGCTCATGATCATCAGCGTCTTGGTTCGCAGCAGCCGACCGTAATGGTTCACCACGGGCAGCAGTCCGAACAAAAACACGATACTGACCGATTGCATCGCCAGCTCCGGCACGGACTTGGTAACCGTCTTGAGCAACAGGAACGCCGCCAGCAGGGGCACATACAGGTTGTCGCGACCGCCGATCGAAACCGCCTCGACCAGCGTCAATAAGGTCGCCGCCAGGAACGCCGAAAACACGGCCTGACAGACGGTTACATCTTGCGTGAGCCCAACCAGAGGAAAAAGCACGGCAAGGAACGCAACGAGCCAGAAGGCGAGCGAGCCCTCCAGACTCTTGCATTCCTCAACGCCGCCCGTGCGATAACGGATACGCCCGAAACGGGCACCCACCAGGGCGGCGGCCGTATCGGCCACCGTCAACACCAGCACCGCGCTCATGTACAAGCCGTAATCGTCACGGGTCAGCCAGAACAAAGCGGCAATGGCAACGGGGTAATAGACACTGCCGCGGCTCTGCCGTTCAACACGGCACAGGCACTGAAGCCAGCCGCGCTTTTCTGCCAGCCAGAGACCGCCGCCGAACCCGACCGCCAGCACCAAAACCGAGAGCGGATGGTCCAGCAACAAGGGAAATAGAAGACACCCCAGACCGCCGCCCAAGTGAACAAGCTTTCGCGACCACTCCGCCGGAATCGTCGTATGACGGGCAAGTGCTTCCACGAGGCTGATGTACACCGTCAGCGCCAACGCGATTAGCAGCATTCCGCCAAGCTCAGCGTGCATGAGAGCGTTCCTCCTTCGGACAAGCCTTGACTTCATCCACCCGGAAGGCGCTGTAGAAAAAGGCGCGATCGCGTGCGAAGAGGCTGTCTGCTAAGTCATCCAGAGGGGTTACACGATCAGCAAAACTCGCCGGACAGCGGCGCGGCACAAGCATATTCCAATAGGCCAGCCGGGCACCGGGCCGCGCATGATCAAGCAGTTTGCCGTAAAGGCGCGCCCCGCTCTCCTCATCCATGTATTCGAAAATATCGGAAAGGTTATAGCCATCAAACCCGGCCGCCCCGTAACGGGCGGCGGCGTCCTCGATACCGCCATGAAAAAGCGTCAGCCGATCCGCATGACGCCGGATCCCCGCCAGGATGGCGGGATGCGTCCAGTCCGGCATGGCGGCGGCGAACCCACCGGTCATGACATAGCGCAGGTAAGGGTTGTTGTGCGTTTGAAGCTGCGTCAGGGCATATCGGGAACGCACCAGGATCCGATCGGCAACGGACCCTTCCACGTAGCGGAAGAATTCGGGGTCGCGACCCAGCCTGCCCATCATGAAGCGACTGAAGAACAGCTTGAAGAGCCAGCGCCAGCGGCGGTTGTTCCATTGATTCTCATAGAAACGCTCGCGCCCGTCTGCATCGCGGCGCTGTAGCAGGGCCTCGACCATACGGCGGCGATGTACCAGCGGCAAGAGCCGCGTGCGGAAAAGCCGGAAGTAATTCTCGAACTTACCGGCATGAATCACACCGCCGGTAATCAACCCCGGATTCGCATCCCAGAAGTCGCGTGACGCGGCGGTGAGCGCATTGCGTATACCGGCATAGACCGCCAGACGATCGTTCCCCGGATGAAAGCCGAGAAACGCCAAGGCCGCCTGATCATTCAATTGCCGTACGGCCGCCACGCGCAGCTCCACACAGGCAAGCTGCGTCAGGTTCAGATCCGCCGCCACAACCTCCGCCCCATGCGAGAGCAGATGCAGACTATTGTCGCCAGCCGAGGCAATCGAAAGAATTCGGCGACCGGGTGCCGGACACAGCGCCTTGACTAGCAAGGCACTATCCTCCCAGCAGTTCGCATAGCGAATCCGATCAAACGCCACCCGACTCGCCACCGCTGCCGAAAGTTCCGTCATCTAACCACCCCATAATTTTGGGTCAGACTGTAGACCGCAGACCTTCAACATCCAACGCCAAGCACCCGTCAAGCCCCAGTTGCGGCGCAACTGGGCTACATGTTGCTGTAGCCCGCTCGCGCCGCGAGCGCGGCTTCTTCCGCCTATGCGCATGCTTTCTCCCATGAAGCTACCCACTTGTTTTTTCACGGAGCACCGGCTGGGGTGTCTTGTGCCGGTACCGGGCATGGGCTCCGGCGAATTGACCGGCCGCCAGAGCCGCGATAATCGAGACTTCGCCAGCCAACACCGTGGCCGCGCAGATCTCGGCGAAGGCACGAGCACGGCCTTTACCCACGCAATCGAGCATCTTCAGACAAGCCTGTGCCGTGGGTAAATGTGTCCCCCCACCCACCGTTCCCACCACCAGATTCGGTAGCGAGACCGAAACATCCAGCGCCCCGTCAGGTGCCACCGTCATTTGCGTCACGCCAATTGCCGCCTCGGCCACACAGGCCACATCCTGACCACAGGCCAGGAAGAGCCCGGCAAGCGCATTCGCATAATGCCCCTGCACCCCGATCGTACCGCTTTGTACGCCACCTAGGGCCGACACCCGGCAATACTCGGCCATCGCCGCCGGGTCCGTATGCAGAAAGCGCTGGATGAGTTTCGCGGGCACACGGGCCGACGCCACCACTTTCTTGCCACGCGCCCCCATGAACGAAAGCATACTTGCCTTCTTGTCCCCCGACAGATTCGCCTCCACATACCAGCGCAAAGGCTTGTAGGGCGATTGCGCGACAATATACTGGCAGACTTCTTCCGTCGCCACCGTCACCATGTTCTGCCCGGCCGCATCACCGGTCTGATACTCGAAGATCAGATAAACCAGTGTCCCGCAACTGGAAAGTTTGATATCGATCAGATGCCCATGCGAGGTTGCCGCGGCCACCGCATCACGAAACGAGTCCGCATTTCGCAGAACCCAGTCCATGAAACCGGCCGCCTCAATCAGGTTATCGAAGGCAAAACCAGGCGCACGGGAAACCGATTCGGTCAGACACATGGTTGACACCCCGCCTGCCAGCGAGAGGACGTAGGCGCCGCGGTGGTACGAGGCAACCATGGCACCCTCGGTCGTGGCCAGCGGCACGATATAATCCCCATGTGCATACAGCCCGTTCACCCGCAAGGGCCCCAGCACCCCGACCGGCACCTGCACCATGCCGATCCCGTTCTCAATATTGCCGCGCAATGTTTCCGCCGCAGGAATGCCGGCAGCGCCTTCAAGCGCCGCCAGGTCAAAGCCGTATTCGCGCTTTAAAAACGCCTGGCGGGTTGCCAGACCTTCGGCCGTGAAATCGTTTCCGGCAGGGAGCCGTTCGGGAAGCGGTTCTGTTGTTGGCTGTCGCGGGGCCAGCCGTTGCGCCACATCGGCATCCGAAAGGCTATCATGGATCCGTTCCGCAATACGCCGCCCGCTAAACAAGGATTGTGCCACCATGCCTCCCATCGGATCAGATACGAACAAGAGATGATTGAGCCTAGCAAATCGAGTCACGACTCGTCACTAACCTTTTAAAACCGAACACCGGTTTCGAGGCCGAGTATCGGGATAAACTGGTTATGCTTGCCGATTAAACCCTCTTCAGGAGCCAGACCGACCAGTAACGAGCCGAACGAAAGACCGAAACGTCCGTGCGAACCGATGCCAAAATCAAGATTGGCCCGCGCGACGCTGAGTATATCCACATCCCGGTCGTCCGCCACTCCCGCCAGCAATTCAATGCCAAAAGACGACGGATTGAGCCGCTCGCCAAACAACCATTGAAGCCCCGCACCCGCCATCAGATAGGCCCCCTCCGCGCGAACCCGCTGTTCAACCCCTTCCGTCCGGATGTGCAAATTCAAATATCCGGCTTCAAACCGTAACCCGGTGCGCGTATCGGCGCGCTCAAAACCACCGGCCAGTTTCACTCCGGCCATTTGGCCTCGACTGGAACCGCCGGACACCGTCTCTATACGGGTCTGGATGTTCCACCAATGGCTATAATCCCCCGTCCCTGCGATCACTTCATACAGATACACACCGGCATAAACAACAACGGTCAGCACGACGGTCACCCCGATGATCACAAAAATAATGATCGCCGCATCGCTGGATGTCCAGTCGGCGTCGATGATATCAACCACCAAGTCGCCAACAACATCGGCAGTCCGGGCGGTATTGCCAGAGGGCTGAAAATCGCGAGAGATGTCCACTGCTGGCTGCTCCGCCACATCCTCCGGCGACACCAGCGGGGCGACCCGCTCCCCGCCAACCGTGCCGCCGCTGGTGTTCAGCGGTCCACCCGGAACCGGAGGCGGACATCCTGCGGCATTGGTGACCTGCGGCCCGGCACTCTCGGAAATATCAATCGCGACGGTATTGGTGATGACGGTATTGGTCAGGCATTGAAACCCGTTCGCCTTTAGCAGCGGTTCGAGGGTTTCGAACTGCTCTGGCGTGATGTGGTATACGCGAGGTCCGGGAACATTCGTATGGACCTCGCCGGCCACCGGCCCTGCCGCGAACGCCGACGACGTCCACAGCTGATAACCCAGCGCCACCACAACCACTGCCGTAATCAGGCGAGATAAAATTTGTCTGCGCAAAAAAACTCCTTGGCCTGTAGATTCACCGAACCGGATGTTCACGGCCCCTGGTCACGCCATGCGCGGGAGCATCTCCAGGTTCACGGCGTATTGAAGCGGTTCACCCGACTGGAAACGCTTGAACTCGGCCAGCATGTAGTCGGCCATGCGCACCACCTCATCGTCATGTGCCCCGGCCATGTGATTGGTGAGCTGGACGTTTGGCAGATCAAAGAAGCCGCTCTCCTGGCGGGCGGGCTCGGGATGCGTCACATCCAGCAGCGCCAGCAAGTCCGGCCGTTCGCGCAAAACCGCCACCAAATCCACCTCGTTCACCTGCGCTCCCCGGCCGGTATTGATGAATACCGCCCCTTCTCGCATAGACGCAAACAACTTACGATCTAAGACTTGCTGCAATTCTGGCAGATTCGGAAGGTGATTACTGACCACACAGGCCTCGCAAAAAGCCTGTTCCAGCGTCGCCTTGCCGACCCCCAATGAGGCGGCTTCCGACTCCGAAAGGTAGGGATCGACAACAAGGATCTTTAAATGGAATGGCCGCAGCAGTTCAATCACCTTGCGGCCGATCTGGCCAGCCCCGATCAGGGCGACGGTTTCCCCGTAGGCACCCTTGCCACGGAACGCCTTGCCGGAGGCCAGTCCGTCCGGTGTTCGGCAATCACGCGTGTTACGGAAATACCCCTTGCAGGCTAGAAGGATCTGCCCCAGACAGAATTCCGCCACCGACACCGCATTCGCCCCCCAGGCACTGCAGACGGTCACCCCGCGCTCCAGTAACGGTGTGGCAAAACCTTTAACCGTCCCCGCCGCGTAAAAGACCGCTTTGAGTTCCGGCAGTTGATCCAGCTCGACCGCCGTCAGCGACGGCATCCCCCACGTGGAGAAGATCACCTGCACATCGGCCAGGTTGGCGGCATGCCCGGCAAAATTGGATCCCGAGACCACCACCGGATACAACTCGGCCAGGTCCGCCACCAGCTCCCGCCGACCCCGAGAATAGACCCGGTCCACATTAGCCTGATCGTTACAGAAAAACGCCGCCTTCGGTTTCGTCATCATCATCCCTTGTCAGATGGACAGGCAAAGGTGCCTGTTTTAAATTTACTTACGCGTCGTCGGGCTTGATTTCCAGAAAAGAAACGTCACATATTTTGCACTTGTTTTCAACATCCGAATTGCTACCATTACTCGGCAATGGAATTGTGATGATGGACTAAGCCTCTGGTGGACCATGCTGGCATCGATAAAAAGGGGCGTATCAATGCCGGCACAATCAAAAAATGCCCGACGAGGAGAACGCGGTGACAAAGAAATGGATAATCGGTGCGGTGATGGTGGGAGTTCTGGCTGCATGCGTCTATGATGCTGCCGCCAACATGGAAATGAGAATCGGTGGAGAAGGTATGCTGCCAGGCAATGATGATGACTGGGACATCGGCTACGGTGCCTCCGCTCAGGTTATCTTCTGGTCTGACACCGGCCTTGGCTTTGCGCTTTCCGCCGGTGCGCAGCAATGGGAAATCAATGACGACGTCACTGCTTACGGCGAGGATCTCGGCGGTGGTTATGGATACGGCTACGCAGCCGGACTGGAAGGTGATGCCATGATGATTCCGCTGGGGGCCTCGGCTCTCTACAGAGTCGCCCTAGGCCAGACCGCCTCCCTTACGTTGGAAGGCGGACTCCGGTACGTCATCGTCAACTCAAACATTGAATTCGTGCAGGCAGAGGCGATTGCTGATATGTATGGCAACTATATTACCTACGCCGAATCGTACGAAATTGACATCGAGAATGGTATTGTGGGCGTACTTGGTGCCGACTTCGAAATGGAAGTCAGCCCGGGCTTCCGTCTATTCGCCGGTGCCGGCTACCAGTTCGATGTACTGAAAGGCGACACGTCGATAGTTGGCTTTGACATCGACTACGAGAATGAGCTGAAAGCCATCTACTTCCGCGCAGGCCTCGCCTTCGCGTTGTAAACCATCAGTCCACACTAAACTTAAAAAGGGTTGGAGTGCTCGCGCTCCAACCCTTTTGTTTGCTTTCATCAATTCTCATTATGCAGCAGCACCGCAGCGGGTTCGCAGCACCCGCTGAACTGCATGATGGACTCCACCGTACAGCAGGCACTGCGAACCTGCTGTTTCTGCCATCAATAGCATTACGTTCCGGCCGATTCCAATTCTTGTTATTTTGCGGAATGTGACCTATCATGCCCGTCTTATGAATCTGGGGAATGATACGATTGCGGCGATTGCGACGGCACCGGGGGCCGGGGGGATTTCGATTGTACGGGTTTCCGGTCCGGCGTCCTTGACCATTGCCGACCGGCTCTTTCGTTGCAGCGGGCCTCCGCCGTCGGCCCGGCCGGGTGGCAGCTTTGTCTACGGGCATGTGCATACCGACCGCGATATCGACGAGGCGGTTCTGCTGATCTACCGGGCACCGGCCAGTTACACCCGCGAAGACGTGGTGGAGTTCCAGGGACACGGCGGCAACGCCGCCGCCCGCCACGTGCTGCGCGCGGTACTGCAGGCAGGCGCGCGCCCCGCCGAACCCGGCGAGTTTACCCAGCGCGCCTTTTTGTCGGGAAGAATCGACCTTCTTCAAGCGGAAGCGGTTATGGACCTGATCCAGGCCCGATCGGAACGGGCGGCCACTGCCGCCGTGGAACAGCTCGAAGGAGCCTTGAGTGCATCCTTCAACCGCCTCTATGACCAGTTGATCGCCGTGGCGGCCGATCTGGAAGCCTCACTCGATTTCGAGGAGGGGGAACTGCCCGTATCGACGCTCGATACGCTTCGGGCACAATTGAACAGGATCCAGATGGATTTCCAGACGCTGGCCAAGGGCTGGGACGAAGGGCACTTACTGCGGGACGGCGCGATGGTGGTGATTGCTGGCAAACCCAACGTCGGCAAATCCTCCCTGATGAACGCCCTGCTGGGAAAGGCCCGCGCCATCGTCACCGACATTGCCGGCACCACCCGCGATACGCTTGAGGAACAGCTTGTGATCAACGGCTTTCCAATCCGCCTGGTTGACACGGCCGGGATTCGCGACGCCGACTGCGACATTGAGCAGGAAGGGATCCGGCGCGCACGCGAACAGATCGACCGTTCAGACTTAACCTTGCTTATCATTGATGGTTCCGCTCCGACAAGTGACCAGGACAACGCCCTGCTAACCGCGATCAACCCGAAAAAGACGCTGCTGGTCATCAACAAGATTGATCGAGGACAACAGATTTCAGAAAGCGACTTTACGACCTTACGGTGCGTTTCCTGCTCGGTCCGTGACGGCGTTGGGATGGATGCGCTGAAAGCGGCGATCGCGGAGATGCTATGCCTGCAGCCCCTTGCCGGAACACCACACGCGGTCATCTCAGAACGGCATCTACAGCTTATCCAGGAAATCGAGAGCCACCTGAGTGAGGTGGCGCGAATCCTGGCAGAGGGATACGAGTCATGTGAGACCTTAGCGGCCTCCGAGATCCGCGATGCGATTGAACGGCTGGGCCGGATAACCGGACGCCATTATCACGCCGAACTGCTGGACACCGTTTTTTCACGGTTCTGTGTGGGTAAATAGTATGCATTCATTATCCTCGATTGTATTTGATGTTATTGTGATTGGCGGCGGGCATGCTGGTAGCGAGGCGGCATTGGCTGCCGCCAGGTCTGGTGCAAGGACGCTGCTGGCCACGATGCATAGGCAAAGCATTGGTTGCATGCCGTGCAATCCATCCGTCGGTGGCATTGCCAAGTCGCACCTTGTCTTCGAGCTAGACGCACTGGGCGGTGAAATGGCCACCAACACCGATTTTACCGGTATCCAGTTCCGTGTCCTCAACACCAAAAAAGGCCCGGCTGTACGAGCCAACCGGACCCAGTGCGACAAATCTGCTTACGCCGCACGCATGGAGGCGGTCATCGAGCACCAATCGCTGCTGCAGATCGTCGAAACAACCGTTCGCCAGTTGAAAACCAAAAACGGCCGCGTCACACACGTCATGCTTGGCGACGGAACACTCGTCCAGACCCGCACCGTCGTCATCACCCCTGGCACCTATTTGAACGGGCGCATCCACATCGGCCTTGAAGTCCGTCCTGGCGGACGCGGCGACATGCATTCATCCGATGAACTCAGCGATAATCTCAAGGCCCTCGGCTTCCGGATGGAGCGCCTCAAGACCGGCACACCGCCACGACTGCACCGGGATTCCATTGATTATACCCATATGGCTCCGCAACCGGGAACAGAGCCCGCACCGTTTTTTTCCTGGACGGCGGCACAGCAGTCCCTGTTACATGCAGGAAAAAACAGGAACTCGGAACAAAGCATTGCGGGAGCCAACCCCCGACTGTTCCACGTGGAACAAAAAGGACAAACCGGGGGCTCTGCCATCGATATGTTCCACGTGGAACAATCGAGAAGCGATGCCGGGCATGGCGATATGTTCCACATGGAAAAATCTGCGTTGATGCCATGGATTCCGGGATCAAACCAATTGCCTTGCTATCTGACGCACACGACCGAAAAGACGCACGAGATTATTGAGCGGAACTTGAAAAGGAGCGCGATGTATGGCGGGGGGATATCCGGTACAGGCGTCCGCTATTGTCCGTCGATCGAGGATAAGATCGTGAAGTTCGCCGACAAGACCTCGCATCACGTCTTCATCGAGCCGGAAGGTCGGGATTGCGTGCTGATGTATCCGAACGGGACATCGAACAGCCTGCCGGCTGATGTCCAGCACGAGATGATTCATTCCATCCCGGGACTGGAAAAGGCTGAGTTTCTCGAACTGGCCTATGCGATTGAATATGATTTCGTGGATCCGACGCAGTTGCGGCATACGCTTGAAAGCAAAACCGTTGAAGGTCTATTCCTAGCGGGGCAGATCAACGGCACGACCGGCTATGAGGAAGCCGCGGCGCAGGGGTTCGTGGCCGGGGTCAACGCCGCACGCAAAGCGCTTGGGCAATCCGAGTGGGCGCTGAACCGCAGTGAGGCCTATATCGGCGTGTTGATTGACGATCTGGTGACGAAAGGAACCGACGAACCATACCGGATGTTTACCTCGCGCTCGGAACATCGACTCGTGTTGCGGCAGGATAATGCGCGGTTCCGATTGCTCGAGCATGCAAAAGCGCTTGGCATTGCCTCGGCTGCTTTCATGAATGAAACCGGGCATGTCGCGCAGTTGATCCAGCAGGAGCAGTCCCGACTGGACACCACGTTCCAGGGGCAATACTCGCTGGCGCAATTGCTGCGACGGCCGGAAAACCGCTACGCCTCGTTGGAGAAGGCGGACGCGACTCTGCCGGCAGCGGTGATTGAGCAAGTGGAAATCCTGACGAAGTACCAGGGGTATATTGATCGAGAACAAACCAACATCCGTGCCTTGCAGTCGCTCGAAGGCCAGCGCATCCCGCCTGGGATCGATTTCTGGCAGATCAAGAACATCAGCTACGAATCCAGGGAAAAGCTTAGCCGGATACGGCCGGAATCCATGGCGCAGGCCGCGCGAATTTCCGGGATAACCCCGTCTGACCTGGCGGTTCTGAGTGTTGCGATTAGGCGTAAAGATGGGTGATTGGTTTGAAGTACGAATTGTAAACAATTCTATTGCAAAACTTTTTGAATTCACTATTTGTGAATTTCCGAGTGCTATGACGGGTGGTGTGCGCATTGCTTAACGTGCCCGTCATGTCCGCTGTAGTCTTGGCGGGCGTCCTCGCGAGCCGCGGAGCATGAGCGGGTGACTGGCGAAGCCTGTTCTGAGAAGCCTGGCGGTGGTTAGACGGGCTGGCGCACAGCGGGTCGGTGTCCCTCCCGATGTTCAATCAACCGGGGTGAGTTCGACACTCGACGTGCGCGTTTCCGTTCGATTCGGTCTCGACAAATCGGGTTCGATGTGCGAGAGTTCCGCTCTTAATCAATTTTACTTAAAACAAGGTATCGATTCGAGTACAGACTAAGGAGATCGTGATCATGGCCGTGAAAGTCAATCCTGAAGAACTACAGCTTATTTCCAATACGATTCGCGGGCTCGCCATGGACGGCGTGCAGTCGGCTAATTCGGGGCATCCGGGTATGCCGATGGGCATGGCGGATGTCGCCGCCGTGCTGTGGTTGAACCACTTGAAGCATAACCCGACGGATCCGTCCTGGGCGGACCGTGACCGGTTTGTGCTTTCCGGCGGTCATGGCTCGATGTTGCTTTACAGCCTGCTGCACCTTTCCGGCTATGCCCTGCCGAAGGAGGAGCTGGGCCGTTTCCGCCAGTGGGAGAGCATGACCCCGGGACATCCTGAGGTCGGCGATACCCCCGGCGTGGAGACCACAACCGGTCCGCTGGGACAGGGGTGCGGCAATGGCGTCGGCATGGCGATCGCCGAGCGCATGCTCGCCGCCCGGTTCAACACAGCGGAAACCGCCTTGGTTGATCACCATACCTATGTCCTCTGCGGGGATGGCGACATGATGGAAGGCATCAGCCATGAGGTTTTCGCCACGGCCGGTCACTTGGGCCTGAATCGTCTGATCGTCTTCTACGATGACAACCGGATCACAATCGAGGGACGAACCTCGCTGGCCTACAGCGACGATGTCACCTTGCGTTTCAAGGGCTATCACTGGAACGTGATCACGATCGACGCGCATGACCACGCGCAGATCGACAAAGCCATCCGCAAGGCCAAGCGCGAGCAGAAGCGCCCGACGCTGATTATCTGCAAGACGACGATCGGCAAGGGCAGTCCGAACAAGGCCGACACCGCAGCCGCGCATGGCGAACCGCTCGGCGCTGAGGAAGTGCTGCTGTCGAAGCGGAACCTGGGGCTTCCCGAGAACGAGACGTTCTTCGTGCCGGATCAGGTCTGCGCGATCTTCGACAAGCGCCTGTCGCAGCTCAAGCGCGAGCAGTCGGCCTGGAAGCGCCTGCACAAGGCCTATGCCGCCGCGCATCCGGAAAGGGCAGCGGCCTGGGACGATGCGCTGGCGGGACGGTTGCCGGCGGATCTGGAATCGATGCTGCCGGTCTTCGACATCACCAAGCCAGTCGCCACGCGGGTGGCGGGCGGCACCGTGATCCAGAGCATGGCCAAGGCCATTCCGCAGCTTGTCGGCGGTTCCGCCGACCTGGCCCCCAGCACCAAGACCTGGATCAATGGTGCCGAGGCAATCATGCCGGGGCAGTTCGGCGGCCGCAATTTCCACTTCGGTGTACGCGAGATGGGCATGGGGGCGATCCTCAACGGGCTGGCCCTGCACGGTGGTTTCCGGGTCTTTGGCGCGACGTTCTTCGTCTTTGTCGACTACATGCGGCCTGCGGTGCGACTGGCCTCGATCATGAAGCTGCCGGTGATCTATGTCTTCACGCACGACAGTTTCTATGTGGGCGAGGATGGGCCGACCCACGAACCGGTCGAACAGCTCGCCTCACTGCGCTGCATGCCGGGAATGACCGTGATCCGTCCGGCGGATCCGACCGAGACCGCGGCCGCCTGGTTGACCGCGCTGGAGAAGAAGGATGGGCCGACCGCGATCCTGCTGACACGCCAGAACCTGAAGGTGATCGACCGCAGCGTGTATCCGTCGGCCATGAACGTGAAACGCGGCGGCTATACCCTCTGGCAAAGCGAGGAAGGGGTTCCGGACGTGCTGCTGGTGGCCTCCGGATCGGAAGTGGAACTGGCGCTGGATGCGGCCAAGCAACTGGCGGCGGAATGCTGCGTGCGCGTGGTCAGCATGCCCTCCTGGGAGCTGTTCGATGCCCAGCCGGCAGACTACCGGCGGCAGACGATCCCGCAGGACTGCAAGATCAAGGTCTCGGTCGAGGCGGCGGCATCCATGGGTTGGGAACGCTACATCGGTGCCGATGGCCACAGCATCGCCATGAACCGCTTCGGAGCCTCGGGTCCGTACAAGGTCCTGGCGGAGAAGTTCGGCTTCACGACTGATCATGTTGTCGAGACTGTGCGCAAGCTGCGTACCTGAAACGAATCGTTCCATGTCAGAACTGGTTATCACTGGCGGCTGCACGATCAGCGGAACCCATCGGACGCCTGGCAACAAGAACGCCGCGCTGCCGATGCTGGCCGCCTGTGTGCTGACGGACGAACCGGTCACGCTGCATAACCTGCCGCTGATCCGGGACGTGCAGACCATGCTCGATATCCTGGCCGATCTGGGCGCGAGCGTCGCGCAGGATGACCATTCGGTCACGGTCTGCTGCAAGGGCATCCACAAGCGCCGCCTGGACGAGACGCTTTGCCGTCAAGCGCGGGCCTCGATCCTGTTCGCGGGCCCGATGGCCGCGCGGCATGAGCGCGTGACCGTCTCGCACCCCGGCGGGGATGTGATCGGGCGACGACGACTGGACACGCATGTCGCCGGGCTTGAACAGCTTGGCATCCGGGTGGAAACCGAAGCGGGGTATGTCTTCACCCGCCTCCCTTCGTTCAGGGGTGCGGACATCCTGCTTGACGAAGCCAGCGTGACGGCGACCGAGAACATCCTAATGGCCGCGGTACTCGCCCCGGGCGCAAGCGTGATCTTCAATGCCGCCTGCGAACCGCATGTCCAGGACCTGTGCCGCCTGCTTTGCCAGATGGGTGCGCGGATTGACGGCATCGGCACCAATCGCCTGCTGGTAGAGGGCGTCGAAACGCTTCACGGTGCATCCCAGCGGATTTCATCGGATTACGTCGAGGCAGCCAGTCTTGTCGCCGCCTCGGTCCTTACCGGGGGTGAGCTTTTTGTCGAGGACATCGATCCGCGGGACTTCACGGTAATCGGCAAGCATTTCGCCAGGCTGGGCATCCGATTGAACCTGACCGGGACCACCTTGCATGTCCCGCCGCGTCAACGTCTGCGCATCCAGGACGACATCGGGGCTGCCATCCCCAAGCTCGAGGACGGGACCTGGCCGAATTTCCCCTCCGACCTGATGAGCGTATCGATCGTCCTGGCCACCCAGGCGGCAGGCACCATGCTGTTTTTCGAGAAAATGTTTGAAAGCCGCATGTATTTTGTCGACCGCCTGATCGAGATGGGGGCCCGGATCGTGCAATGCGACCCGCATCGCGTCATCGTCAGCGGGCCGTCGCGCCTGCATGCCACACGGCTGTCGAGTCCGGACATCCGTGCCGGGGTCTCGCTGCTGCTGGCGGCGCTCTGTGCCGACGGGGAAAGCCGCATCGGGAACGCCGAAGTCATTGATCGCGGCTACGAGCATGTGGATCGTGAACTTCGCCGGCTGGGGGCGGATATCCAGCGCGTTCCCGCTTAACTTATTTTCCCCTTTGGAAAAGCCGGTTTTGAATATGCAAGATACCCATTAGGAATGAGTTAAGACAAGTTGTTAATAACCTGTTAAAAGGTTTCCGATTTTTTTTCTTGTTTCGCTGCGGCGAACTGCTAACTATGGCGTCCGTTTATCAGTGGTTTTACCCCCCTCAAAGGAGTTCACGTGGAGAAGTCGCCTGCCAGTCTGCTGTGGAGCCAAGCCTGCTCCCATCTGCAGTCCACGCTTCATGCCGATGTCTACTCCCGATGGATCGGCGTGATTGATGCCATTAATCTTGACGGCGAAACCCTGACACTGGGAGTGGACAACGATTTCTATCAATCCTGGCTGGAGGAGAACTACCTGCCCCTGATCCAGAAATCGCTGCAGACCGTGACCGGGACCGAATACCAGATCGTGTTCACCGTGAAGGCGCAGCAGTTCGATGAACCGCCATTGGTCATGCCGAAGGAACGGCTCAGCATCCGCGAGCGCCTGACGTCCCGCAAGCCGGATTTCGCTCCTTCGTTGAATCCCAAATTCACGATGGACCGGTTTGTGGTCGGGCCCTCCAATAATTTTTCCCATGCCGCCGCCATGGCCGTTGCCGATGCCCCGGCGCGCGCCTACAACCCGCTTTTCATCTATGGCGGCACCGGACTGGGCAAGACCCATCTGATGCAGGCCATCGGCCATACCGTGCTTGCCAATGGCAAGGCACGCAACATCTGCTATGTCACCTGCGAGGCCCTGCTCAACGCCTATATTGACGCCCTGCAGAAACGCAGCCTCCCCGAATTCCGCAAGCGTTACCGCACCGCCGACCTGCTGCTGATCGACGATATCCATTTCCTGGCCGGCAAGGACCGGATCCAGGAGGAGTTCTTCCATACCTTCAATGCGTTGTTTGATGCGCATAAGCAGATCATCATGACCAGCGACCGGCCTGCCGCCGAGATTTCCGGCCTGGAACAGCGCCTGGTCTCGCGTTTTGAATGGGGGCTGGTGACCGAGCTTGAAGAGCCGGATTTCGAGACCCGCATGGCGATCCTCCAATCCAAACGCCAGCAGATGAATGTCGACATCGCCCAGCCGCTGATGACCTTCATCGCCCAGAATGTACGCTCCAATGTGCGCCGCCTGGAGGGGGCATTGGTCCGGGCCGTCTCATTTGCCTCGTTGACCCGCCAGCCGCTGACACTCGAATCCCTCCAGCATCTGTTGCGCGATACGCTTGAGCAGGAAAAGCAGGAAGACATCAGCCTCTCGTCCATCCAGCGTGCCGTGGCCGCCCATTACGATATCCGCGTTGCCGACATGAGCAGCACGCAACGTCCCCGCTCGATCGCGGTTCCACGGCAGGTGGCCATGTATCTATGCCGGGAACTGACGCCCTCTTCCCTGCCCGATATCGGCCACGCCTTCGACAAGACCCATGCCACGGTTCTCCATGCCCACAAGACCGTGCAGGGCCGTATGGATGTGGATGCCGATCTGCGGCGCAATGTACACGAAATATCCCGTAAGCTGGGTAAACCGGTCGGTGTTTAATTGATTGTTCATAAACTGACAGCAGTTGTTGATAACTGACGGGTTATGTTAAGACGGATAAGTTATCTACCACGATTTTAAACGGACTGACCATTTGGTTAACAGGGATAATCAAACGAATCGTCAATGATGAAGGCAAAAAAAGTACTTATAAACACTGTCAACAAGCTATAATAGGTTGAATAGTTAATTTAAATAGGGTATTAATCCCATTCATTGTTCTTAACATGAGCGGCAGGATGGGTTTCTGATCGAGAGGTACAGTATGAAAATGAGTGTCGATAAATCGGTTCTGGCAGCAGGCTTGCAGGCCGTGCAAAACGTGGTTGCCTCGCGCAGCACCCTGCCGGTCCTTTCCAATGTGCTGATCACGGCCGAGAACGATGACATCACCTTGTCCACCACGGATCTGGATGTCAGCGTGCGCTGCAGGATCGAGGGACGCATCGAGGCGGAAGGGGCCACGACCATCCCTGTCCGGCGCTTGTCCGGGATCGTGCGTGAACTGCCCGAGAGCACGCTGGCGATCGAGAGCGACGAGAAGGAGCAGATGTCGATCACCAGCGGATCCTCATTCTTCAAGATTGTCGGGTTGCCGGCAGATGATTTCCCCGCGATGCCCTTGGCGGACGAAGGCGATTTCTCCTATCTGATTGATCAAGGGGTGTTTCGCGAGATGCTGCGCAAGACCGCGTATGCCGCGTCGACCGATGAAACCCGTTATGTATTGAACGGGGTGATGTTGAGCTTCAAGGAGGCCAAACTGACGGCGGTGGCGACCGATGGACGGCGTCTGGCGCTGGCCGAGAACGAAGTTGATTTTCCGGCGGAATCCGAGGCGGATATGATCCTACCCTCCAAGGCAGTCAGCGAGCTGTTGCATATCCTCAAGGACACGGGCAACCTGCGCATCTATCCAAAGGGCAACCAGGTGGTATTCGCCTTTGAAGGCACGGTACTGGCGACGAAGCTGATCGACGGGACCTATCCGAATTTCCGGCAGGTCATACCGGCGCAGTGCGAGGAACGGGTGACGCTTGAACGCGAGGCCCTGCTGACGGCCTTGCGCCGCGCCTCGCTGATCATCGCGGACAAGACCAGCGCCACGCGCCTGACCTTTGATAACAACAGCCTGGTGATCCTGACCACCACGCCGGATGTCGGGGAATCCCGCGAGACAATTCCGATCAAGTACAGCGGCAAGGCGATCACCGTGGCGTTCAATCCGGACTATATGATGGACCCGCTCAAAAACCTGTCCAATGATGAGGTATCCATCGAGTTGACCGATAATCTCAGCCCGGCCGTCATGAAATGCGATATTCCATTTCTTTATGTGCTGATGCCGATGAGGGTTGACTGATCAACAGGAATCCTGTATAAGCGGAAACTCGATTTGATGCCCGATAGTGTAATGGTAGCACAACAGACTCTGAATCTGTTTGTCATGGTTCGAGTCCATGTCGGGCAACCAATTCATTTTTTCCAGTTCGCCCACGGTGGTGTTAAAAAAAGTGGGTTACGGTAATCGTCAAAGCGGGTCGTTTAAGTGTATCCGAGTAAGGATGGCGGTTAAGTGTTGCTACATACACTTAAACGTCTTCTTAGTCGCCACCCTTAAACGGATACCCTTAACCGAATGGCTTAATCGATCTTGGATCAAGAAAGTAAAAAATGAGCAAAACCTATAAAGTCGGTATTGTCGGTATTGGTGCGGTCGGTACGGAGATGGTCAAGGTCCTGCGGCAGCGCAAGTTCCCTTGTGACGAGATCCGCATCATGGCGCGCACGGCCCGTGAGGAGGAGATTGCCGGGGAAGTCTTCAGCGTCGTCGAGACCACACCTGCGGCGTTTGACGGGCTGGATTTCGCCTTTTTCGCCGGCACGGAGGGTTCGAAAGGGGCCTCGCAGCAATTCGGCTGGCAGGCGGTTGAGCGCGGCGTGATCGTGATTGATAACGGCGACGATTTCCGCATGGATCCGCGCGTCCCGTTGGTCGTGCCCGAAATCAATCCGGAGGCCTTGAAGAATCATCAGGGGTTTATCTCGAACCCGAACTGCAGCACGATCATTGCCTTGATGGCTGTGGGTCCGTTGCATCGTGCCGCCGGGCTGCGCCGCATGGTGGCTGCCACGTACCAGGCCGTTTCCGGGACTGGCCGCAATGCCATTCTCGAACTGGAGCAGCAGCTCAAGGATTATGTGGCTGGAAAGCCCGTTTCGCATGAAGCCTACCCGCACCAGATCCTGCTGAATGTGCTGCCGCAGATCGGCGGTTTGAAAGCAGATATGCCGGGCTATACCAGCGAAGAGGCGAAAATGCTGTTTGAGACGCGCAAGATCCTGGGAGACGACCGGATCAAGGTGTCCACTACCTGTGTGCGTGTCCCCGTCTTGAACGGGCACTCAGAGGCCTTGTTCCTGGAATTCGAGCGGCCTCTCTCGGTTGCCGATGCCAGGCGCATCCTGGGTAGTGCCAAAGGCGTCCAGGTCGTCGACGATACGGCGAAGGCTCTTTATCCGATGCCGTTGACCGTATCCGGCACCGATGACTGCCTGGTCGGGCGTATCCGTCAGGATAACAGCACGGAGAACGGGCTTTGCCTGTTCGTGTCCGGTGATAACATCCGCAAGGGTGCCGCGTTGAACGCGGTCCAGATCGCCGAAGCGCTGATCTGAAGCGGCTCTTGCAAACAACCTCGCTGTGCCCGCTTGAAGCCGGGCACAGCGAGGGGGTCTGCAAGAGGCTCTGAAGTGCGGTCTACTGCGAGAAGCCCGGAATATAGGGGCTGCCTTCCCAGCTTGCTGGCGAATTCCATGGAATATCGGAGTCGTGGGGGGTGGCGCAGCCACCTACCAACACGGCTACGATGGCGATAAGGATCATTGCGGTCAATGTTCGTGTCTTCATCTTCTCCGTGGTCCATCTTCTGTTTAAACGGCTCGCGAGGACGCTCACCCTCCATTGGCGGTAGCTGAACCGGCTCGCGAGGGCGCTCTCCCTCTATTGGCGAGGGCAGTGGCGTCGTCGTCTGGATTACTGGAAGATGACACTATCACCTTCGTTGATGGTGCCTTGCTGCCAATCCGGCAGGATGTCACCGATGGCCAGTCTCTTGTCATCCTTGAGCTGCGACAGGCGAACCTTGCTGATAAAGTTCATTTTCCCGCCATCGGGATTGTCACGCTGGATCAGCAGCTCCACCATGGGCAGGCTTCCGTCAGTCACGGCACCACGCACCTCATCAACAAAGACCTGGTCGACTTCCATGACCACGAAGAGGTGTTTCTGATCGACGGAGACCACACGGCCCTTGTTTCCTGCGGCGATCTTGCCGCGCATACGGTCGGTCGTGACGCTACCCCCGGCACCCTCGGTGAAAGTACCGCCACCAGGCGGGGTGCCCTTTATGATATCTTCGAGCCGCCCTCGAAGGTCCGCGATGATTTTTGTCTGCTCGTCGGACTTTATCTTGAGACCATCGTTTTCTTCTGACAGCCTCTGTATCTCCGCTTCCAGATCGGTGATGCGCAGTTTCTGTTCCGCGATCTGGTCATTGGCCTGCTGCAGTTCACGGCGCAGCCCTTCGATGGTGCGGTTGAGCTGGGCGATTTCATTGTTCAATTGAACGATATGCACCAGCCGTTCGCGCAGGGTTTGCTTCTGCTGGTTGAGATCCCGTATCGTATCAACCAGTTCGGCGCGGATGGTCTGGAGCTGCTGGCGGGTTTCGATGAGGATATTCAATTGCTCGGTTGCCCGTTCAATGGCGTAGTTGATCACGCCCTGTGTCGTCCCTGGTCCCTCCGAAATCTTCAGGTTGGTTATCGGATGGCGTTCCGGTTTCGAGTCTACCGGATTGATCTTGTAGTAGCTCATCAGATCACGTTGCCACTTTTCCGTGTGGAAATTCAACTTCTCGACCATGTCCACGTTTTCGAGTTCATACTTGTAGGACGTCCAGAAGGGGCTGGTGGTGGGATTGTCGATGATCTCGGCGGAGACGCCCGAGATATCGCGCGCCGGGTAGGCGGGCGGTGTTTCCGGTTTCTGCGGGGGCTCGGCTTCCAGTGTGCGGACGAGGCTCATAAGCCCTTGCTCCAGCTTGTAAGCGCGCCCTTTCAGGATCTCGCGTTTGACAAAAAGCATGACCCCGAGCGTCAGCGCGGCAATCGATAGGATCAGGATCAGGACTACAAGCACTCTCAAGAATTTTGCCATTTGGCCTCCCGAACGGTCACGTGATTAATGTCGACCCATCATTTGGATTATCCAACAGTCTTAAACGTTGTCTTAATTTGGCTCATCTGTCAACGTTTTATGTGAAATTCATAAATTGGTTTTCAAACCGCCGTGACTATGCTATCGGTGAAACATGAAAAAGACAGATGTGATTGTGATCGGCAGCGGCGGTGGAACGAAAATCGCGATCCCGGTGGCGGCGCGTGGTTTGAGCGTGGCCTTGATCGAGGAGGATGCGTTCGGCGGCACCTGCCTGAACCGCGGATGCATCCCGTCCAAGATGCTGATCCATCCGACGGAGGTGGCCGGGCATGCGCGCCATGCCCACCGGCTAGGGCTTGATGTGGAAGGGGAGCTGCGGTTGCGGTTCAAGGATATCATGCGGCGTATCGCCAGGGAGGTGGGGGAGACGTCCGCCGCGGTCCGCACCCGGCATGAGACGCACCCCGGGATCACGGTGTACAATGGTCATGCGGTCTTCATGTCGGACAAGGTCGTCATGGTGAACGGAGAGACGCTGACCGCCGAGAGGATCTTCATCGCCACGGGAAGCCGGCCCGAGCTGCCGCCGGTCGAGGGGCTTGCCGGCACGCCCTACATAACCAGCCGCGAGGCTCTTCAGCTTCCGGTGGTGCCGCCCCGGATGCTGGTCCTGGGGGCGGGGTATATCGCCGTCGAGCTGGGTGGCGCGTACCGTGCCTATGGTTCTGATGTGCAGTTCCTGGTCCGAAGCCGTTTCCTGCGCGGGCTTGACGATGACGTGACGGCCGAGTTCGAACGCGGTTTCCTGCCGCATCACAAGGTCCACAAGCCCTTCCGGCTGGACAAGATCAGCCACGATGGCAGCCAGTTCTTCGTGCATGGCCGGTATCCCGATGGCAGCGGCGACGTGGTGACGGGCGACACGCTGCTGGTGGCGGCAGGCGTGGTGCCGCAAACGGACCGGCTCGGGCTTGAGAATACCGCGATCCGGCGGAATCAAGGCGGGTTTATCCAGGTCGATGATCATCTGCAAACCGCGGTGCCGGGGGTCTACGCGCTCGGCGATTGCGTCGGCAACTACCTGTTCCGGCACACGGTCAATTTCGAGGGGGAGTACCTGATGCGCACCGCTTTCGAGAAAGGGCCTGCGCCGGCATTGGATTACGGTCCCGTGCCGTACGCGGTCTTTGCCACGCCCCAGATTGCCGGTGTCGGGGCAAGCGAGAATGAACTGGAACGCGACGGAGTCGACTACGTTGTCGGCAAAGCGACCTATGCGGACAGCACGCCCGGCATGGCCCGGGTTTCGGAGCTGGGCTTCGTGAAGGTGCTGGTCGAGCGCACTAGCCGGCGGTTGCTCGGTGCGCACATTGTCGGCGATGAGGCCTCGGTCATGATCCACCTGTTCATTGCGATGATGAAAATGGGCGGCACGCTGGACGACCTGCTGGGCATGATCTTCATCCACCCGGCCTTGCCGGAGGTCGCCCGCGACGCGGCGCGTGACGCCGCCCGGCAGATGTGAGCCCCAGTTGCGGCGCAACTGGGCTACTTTTGTAGCCCGCTCGCGCCGCGAGCGTGGCTCTTCGTGCCGTTTTGCGACACCATGACCTTTTACCGGTCCAGTTCCCGGAGCTGCTTCATGAGTTCCTCGTACTGATCGGTCGGGACCGTCAAGTAGAGGGACTGGGCACAGCGGAAGCCGATAAACGGGTCGCCGATCTCGCCGCGCCGCGTGCTGGATTTGTTCCCTGCCTGCTGGGCGGCATCGACCGGGTCGTACCGGCGGAACGCGGCCAGCGCGTCGAGGTTGGCAAGATAATCGCCGCCCCGGTAGGTATGGCGCTGCGACGTCTGGGTAGCGGTTGAACGTTCCGGTCCCTGGGGATCCTTGATTACCGCTTTCTGGTAATAGGCCGGATCATAATAATCGTGAACCCATTCGGCGGCATTGCCGGCCATGTGGTAGACGCCGTAGGGGCTGATGTCCTTCTGTTTCCAAGGTGGATTCAGCAGTCCGTCGGCCTTGGCCTTGAGCGCCTTGTCCGGCAGCAGTTCATCCACGTTCCAGGTTTCGTCCGGCAGCACGGTCGGCGGGGGCGGGGGCGGGGGTTCGCGGCGGCGGCAACTGAATCCGCGGCGGGGCGGTTCGGGTGCGACGGGCGGATTCTGACGATCCATTTCAGCGGCGACCTGTTTGCGGAAGCCAGGCCAGTTGACCATCGCGAGGTCCGGTTTATCCTCGCCCCACGGGTAGGTTGCGCCTTCGAGCCCGCGGGCGGCCTTCTCCCATTCCGCCTCGGTTGGCAGGCGTTTCATCTCGTCGCGTTCAAAGGCGTCCTTGCCCTTCGCCCAGCGCGCGAAGGCGAAGGCGTCGAACCAGTCCACGCCGGTGACCGGCTGCCGGTCTCCGCTGAGGTGGCTATGGCTCCAGCCCCTGGCATCGTGCTTCTTGAGCGGCGGGGCATCGGGATGCTCGAACCAGGATTCGCCCGTGGTCTTGGTGTGTTCAACAAAGCGGCGATAGTCCTGGTTCGTGACTTCGTACTTGTCGATCAGGAACGGGCTGACATAGACCAAGCGCATCGGGAAGGTGTCTTCCTTTGGGTTGTCGCCCTTGGCTCCCATCAGGAAATAGCCCCCGGGGATGTAGGCCATATCCTTCGGTACGGTGATATTGCCGGCGGGCGGGCGGTTGCCGAGGCCAGTGGGCTGGTAAGTTGTCATGATCTGCTCCATCATCCGGAGGATGAACATGAAATCCATGCGCCCGAGCACGGCCTGTGCCGGACCTTCGGTCTGGACGACCTGGGAGATCCAGAACTGCAGGAATCGCGTGGTCTCGTAGGCCGAGTTGTGGAAATCGCGCTCGCCAAGCAGTACGTCCAGGCGGCTGCGCATCAATTCGGGCAGGCGGCGGGCAATGTCGCGCCGTTCATCGACAAGCTGTTTGTGGGCGGCGGCCGCATCCGGGTTGGTCTTGAAATCCTTGCGTGTCTCCAGGCTCTGGATCTGCCTGGTCTTGAGGTTGAACCGCTCAATCGTGGCCGACACCGGCGGAAACCAGCGTTCCTCCACCCGCTCCAGGCCTCGTTCGATATTCACCAGTTCCGCACGAAAGGCGTCGCGCCGCCCGCTGATCTCCTCGATGGTTTCCGCGCCAGCGCATTTGGCAATGAACTCATCGAACAGCGCGATCCGCTGCCGGTACTCGTCGGCCGTGAAACTGGCATTCGGATCAAGTTTCAATTCCAGCAGTTTCTCGGCCAGGAAGGGGGTGACATCCGAATCCGCAATGGATTTGATATCGCTGCGCAAGATCCGCCGGCTGGTTGAGATGCTTTCCGAAACGGGGATCTTGAGGACTACCTGCGTTGCGCTCTTCGAGGCGACAACGCCTTTCAACTGCTTTCCGTCGTTGAGATTCACGACGATCAGCTCCTCGTCGGGGACGAGGGCCTGCGCCGCCGGGGAGAGTTCCGTCCGGGTGAGTGCCACGGCCGGGATGGCGGATCCGATAGCCAGCAGGAGGCTGACGCCAAGGAATATGGATTTTCGCATGATACAAGATCCTTTGTCGGTATGTTTACTCATTGTGATTGTGCGATTTCATCGGCGGCCCGCGAGAGCGGGTCGGCGATCAGGAAGTGGGCGTTCTTGAAATGCGTAGCCGCCTGGCGATAATCACCGGCCTTGCATGCCATCATGCCCCTGGCCACTGCGGCCGCGCCCGGATGCCTGGCGCTTAAACGTGCCAGACGCTCTTGCGTTGTCAGGTCCTGCAGGGTGATATGGATCTCCTCGAATTCACCGTCCTCGGTTTGTCGGAAACACTGCAACTGCCCGTCCTGCAGGATGCCAATCGTCAGCAGGACGGTCTGGCTGTTCAGTGAAACCTCGATGGTCTGCCCTTCCTGCTGGCGAAATGTCTTCAGGATCCACGAGTCAAGGTTGATCAGGACTTCCAGTTCGGTTCCCAGTTCCGACAGCGAGTCGTGGTAGTAGGAGATGGCTTGCTGCTCTCGCAGGGGACGCGTCAGTTCAAGGGCTTTCTGTAGATTCCCCTGGACGATGGCATTGGCGGCAAGTTGCAGGACAGGCGTCATGATCTCCTTGCCGAGCTGTTCCTGCCGTTTGCGATCCTCGAGGCGGGTCTGCGATTCGCGCGCTTCACGATGCCTGCGGATTTCCTGCCGCATGCGTTCGCGAAAGGCGGTGTCTTCCGGCAGACCTCCCGCGTAAGCGGCGACGAGCGCCTCCGCTTGCGCATATTCGCCAGCCTCCTTATGGGCATTCAACCGCTGCTGCAGTGCCTCGACCTGCTGTTTGCGTGTCTGGCGCCGGTCCGCTTTCAGCAGGGTGATGCTGGCCTCCGCGCGTCGTTCGTAGGATGTGCCCCTTGCCGCCTGGATCACCTTCTCGAAGCGGGCGATGGCACCATCGGGGTCCGCCGGATTTGCACGCTGCCATGCCACGGCGGCCTGGTAGAGCGTTTCCTCTGGGGATTCGTTTTTCTCGCTAACCGCGCGGGTGGCAGGGCCTTGCGGTGGCCGTTGACGGGCTGGCGGAGGTACTGCCGGCTGTACCGGTGGTGGCGTGTGGCTGGCCATTCCGAGATAGAGACTGACCATCACGGCGGCGGCCACAATGGCGATCACGGTCCACCAGGTTGCCCTTAAGGCTCCGGACCGCGAGAGTTGTGTGTTGCTGTTTGTCGTCAGCCGCTTCATTCGTTCGGTGTCAACCGACGCACGTCGCTCGCTGCGTTGTATCGTGCTCAACTCGCCGGCTTGCAGGGTCTGTTGCGGTGTCAGGCCGCTGTAGACGCGGCGCATGTCTGCATGGACGGACTGCCACGACTCACCACGAAGATCGGGGTTCTTGGCCAACATGCGTTCAATCAGTGCGCAGAGCGGCCGGGAGAGGGCGGGGTTCAGGTCGATCGGGTCTGGTGCGCAGCCGGATATCTGCATTTCCAGCGCGGTATTCTCATCGGTTTCACTGAAGAGCCGTTTGCCGGTTGCCAGATGGTAAAGCATCGCCCCCAGGGAATAGATATCGGAACGGAAATCGAGATGGGCGTCGCCCCGGGCCTGTTCGGGCGACATGTAGGACGGGGTGCCCAGGACATGTTCGTCATCCTCCACAAAGCTGGACATGGCGTTGAGCGTCCGAGCCAGACCCAGATCCATGACTTTGACTGTGCCGTCGTCATCGATCATGATGTTGTCCGGCTTGATGTCGCAGTGGATGACCTTGGCGTGGTCCCAGGCGTAGGCCAGTGCGTCGCAGACATGTTCGGCCACCAGCAGGGCTTCACGCTCTGGCAGGGTACCCTTGCGGCGCAGCCATTCCCCGACCGTGTAACCGGCAATGTATTCCATGATGAAATAGTAGCTGCCGTCGGTCACGCTGGCATCGTATACCTGCACGATTCCGGGGTGCTTTAGCCGTGCCGCGGACTGGGACTCGCTGCGGAAACGGGCGATCTCCTCGTCGTCAACGGCAAACCGCGGTAGCAGCACCTTGATGGCGACAACGCGGTTGAGCGAGATCTGGCGGGCCATCCAGACGGTAGCCATGCCTCCCTGTCCCAGTTTCCTGAGGATCTCGAATCCTGCGATTGCCGGCGTGTTGATCTCTGTCATGTATCGGTCCCGAGGTCGCGACCGGTTCATCCGATAGCGAAAACCAGTCTCCCTGAGAGCATAACGGATTAATCCGGCAGGTCAAGCCGTGTTAAGCGGATATTTGAGAATGGGTGTTATTGGGTTTTATTTTCGGGCTGTGTCCGGAGCGTGATCTGTGCGATACTGGCGGCGTGAATACCCGTGAGCAAACCTTTATCCCGTCCGGTGCGACGGAAGCGCTGGAATGGATCACCGTGCTTAGTGCCGCCGGTTGCGATTACCGGCTGACACGCGGCGACGACGGTAGCTGGCATCTGCACGTCCCGCACAGTCAGGCCGCCACGGCGTGGGCGGATCTCTGCCGGTTCGAGAGCGAGCGGCTTTCTCCCTCGCCGCTGCCGGTGCGGCCCATCCCGGAGGTAACGCCTGCCGATGGCGGTCCTGCGCTCTGGACGGCGTTCTGGCTGGCGTACGTGCTGGTGCTGTTTTTCCTCTGGTTCGGCCCGTATGACGGCAGCAAGCCCGTCCTGCAGGCTGGCTCAGCTTCGTCCGGGGCCATCCTGTCCGGGGAATGGTGGCGTTGCGTCACCGCGCTGACGCTGCATTCCGGTTGGCCGCATCTGTTGGCGAATGTGTTCTTCATCCTGGCGGTCGGTCAGGCGGTGGTCCATGGTTTCGGACGCGGTCTGGGGTTGGCCCTGATGCTGGGCGGCGGGGTGTTTGGCAATGGCTTGGCCGCCTGGGTGTCGGAGCCGGACCAGGTCGGCGTGGGCTCCTCGACGATGGGCTTTGCGGCACTTGGCGTGATGAGCGTGCACCAGACCGTGAATGCCTTCAAGCGCTGGCGGCGCTGGCGGGCGGTCTGGCGTCGGGCCTGGCTGCCGATGGCCTCGGGGCTGGCCCTGCTCGGAATGATGGGGACGGGTCCGCAAAGTGACCTGGCGGGGCATGCGTTCGGTTTTCTCGCCGGCGCGGTCCTTGTGCTGCCGCTCTCGCTACCGGTTCGACCGCCGGGCTTTTCCGGAACGGTCCAGTGGCTGCTGACCTTGCTGGCGCTGGCCCTGCCGCTGCTCGCCTGGTTTCTTGCCTGGCGTTCGATTTAGCGTTTCAGCCCTTGAAGATAAAGAACTTGCGCATGGCGTAATTGATCAGCAGCGCACTGGCGATATTGGTGCCGAAGGCCAGCGTGGTCATCAACCCGTAACGGGCGATCAACAGGGTCTGCAGGCTCGTGCCGATGGTCATTGAAATTCCGGATACGGCATAGAACAGGCCGATTTCCAGCAGCCAGTGGTGTTTGCCGCCTTTGAACACGAACAGCACATTTAGGGTATAGGCAACCGCATTGGCAAGTACGAAGGCGATGCCGGTCGCGATCGCGGCGTTCACGGCCCGGCTTCCACCTGCCTGTACCGCGGCCGGGGCGATACCCAGCAGGCGCACCATGATATCGTCATCGGTCAGGCACGGCAGCAGTCGCCAGCCGAGGGCGAAGAAGACGACAATCTGCGTCAGTGTCGCCAGCCCGCCGGCGATACCGTACTTGATGAACTGCGCCAGATGGCCGGCATCCTTGCTTAGGAAGCGGTTGATCAGGTCCATAGGTATTTCCTGTAATTTGTCCATTTTGTCACATTTCGTTCAATCGATTAGGGCGAAAGATTAGGGCGAAAGATTAAGGTTGCTGATGCTCCACCCCTAATCTTTTGCCCTAATCCTTCGCCTTAATCTTCTCCCCGAAGTTACCCACTCATTTTCCGTTCACCGCAGTGGGTGGCGGTCGTTCCCGGCCGTGGGAACCGTTTTATCAGCTCGGTCCAGTCGCGGCAGCGTGCGACGTTGGGTTGGTTTTCCACCGGGCCGAGTTGCGTATTCCACGGACGGTCAAAGACCGCCACGGGCACCTCCTGGCGCGTGGAGAGCAGGCGCACCATATCGGGGGAATCATCCACCACTAGGGCAAAATCGCAGGTTTTCAGGTCGTCGAGTGTCATCTGGCGCACACCCGGAACCTCCGCATGCCCCCGGCCGTACTTGTCGACGAAGGTGATATCGGCATAGGGCAGGCCGTGGTGTTCCAGCCAGGCACGTGAGGCGTCGTGCGTCTCGGGGGGACGCCCGGTCACGATGTGCACGGCGCAGCCGGCCGCCGCCCAGGCGCGCAAGCCTTCCGCGGCCCCGGCCACCGGCGGGATCGAGGCCAGCATATCGGCATCGTGGAACAGCCTGATCAGGACGTCCTGCTCGTGCGGCTCGAGTCCGAAGGAGAGACCAAGGTCAAAGGAATGGATTTTCTCGAACGGCGTCCGCCTTCCGAACCGCTCCGCCACGATGTCCGCCAGAAGCCGCGCGGTCTCGCTGAGCACATCGTCGAAGTCCACATAGACCGTCCCGTTCATGCGCCGCCCCCCGCCGACGGCGCGAGCATGGCCTCCGGCCGTACCCAGGCATCGAACTCGGCTTCGGTCACGACCCCGGCGGCCAGTGCCGCCTCGCGCAGGGTCTGCCCCTCACGCCAGGCCGCCAGCGCCACGGCGGCGGCCTTGTCGTAGCCGATGCGCGGCGCCAGTGCGGTGACCAGCATCAGCGAGCGCTCCACGTTGTCGGCAATCCGGCGCGTATCGGCTTCCAGCCCCTCGATGCAGTGGGTCTGGAACGAGCGGCAGGCGTCGTCGAGCAGGTCGATGGACTGCAGCACGGCATGGGCCATCAGCGGCTTGTATACGTTCAGCTCGAAATTACCCTGCGATCCGGCCAGTGCGATGGCGGCGTCGTTGCCGTAGACGCGGCAACAGACCATGGTCAGCATCTCGCACTGGGTGGGGTTGACCTTTCCCGGCATGATCGAGCTGCCCGGCTCGTTGGCGGGCAGCACCAGTTCTCCCAGCCCGCTGCGCGGCCCGCTGCCGAGCCAGCGGATGTCGTTGGCGATCTTCATCAGTGCCGCCGCCAGGCTGCGCAGCGTGCCCGATAGCCGCACGATGGCGTCATGGGCGGCTAGCCCGGCGAACTTGTTGCTCTGCACGGCAAAGGTGGCACCCGCCAGGCGGCTGATCTGCTCGGCCATCATCCAGTCGAAATCGGGGTGCGTATTGAGCCCGGTGCCGACTGCGGTGCCGCCGATGGCCAGGCATGAAAGCTCGGGCAGGCAGGTCTCGATGGCGGCGTGGGCCTGCTTGACCTGCGCCGCGTAGCCGGAGAATTCCTGGCCGAGGGTCAGCGGCGTGGCATCCTGCAGGTGCGTGCGTCCGATCTTGACGATTTCGCGGAAGGCGGCGGCCTTGGCGTCCAGCGCCGTCTCCAGCGCCCGCAGGGTCGGCAGCAACCGGCCACGCAGTTCCAGCACGCTGGCGATATGCATCGAGGCCGGCACGGTGTCGTTGGTCGACTGTCCCATGTTGACGTGGTCGTTGGGATGCACGGGTGATTTGGTCCCCAGTGGCTGGCCAAGCTGTTCGTTGGCCCGGTTGGCGAGCACCTCGTTGACGTTCATGTTGGTCTGGGTGCCGCTGCCGCTCTGCCATATCACCAGCGGGAACTGATCGTCGAGCGTGCCGGCGATCACCTCGTCGGCCGCCGCCGCGATCGCCCAGGCCAGATCCTTTGGCAGCAGGCCGGTGCCGGCATTCACCAGCGCGGCGGCCTTCTTGACCATGGCGTGCGCCCGGATGAAGGCGACCGGGAAGCGTTCGTCGCCGATCTGGAAATTATCGCGTGCCCGCTGGGTCTGCGCCCCGTAGTAGCAATCGTCCGGTACGTCCACGACGCCCAGTGCATCTTTTTCTTTTCGCATACTTGCTTCCTCCTGCTCGGCTGGACAGGCAAGGGTGCCTGTCCTACCTTCACCGAGCATGCTACAACACCTTGCGCCGTGTTGTCACTTCCGAACCGTGCGCCTTTTTGCTTTGCGCGGCGGGCAGGCAGTCTGTTATGATGGGTGCCTGATGATGCAGGGTGAAACGTCTTCAATCGTCAATCGCTCTCGTCGCCCGCTCTCGTCGGCCGGTGGACGAGAGCGGACGACGAGAGCGGAATACGAGTGTGGGCGTCATGAAATTTCAGGCAAGCCAATGCGAGGTGCGGATGTGGAAACGACACGGAAATCGATGAATGCCGGCGCATTCTGCCTGGCCGCGGGCGGGGTGCTGACCGTCGTCGGCACGATGCGGCTTTCCGCGTTCCTCAACCGGATCCAGGATTACAAGACCGTGACGCCCGGCCAGCTCATGCGTGAACTGATTCTGCCGCATATCGTGCTGCTGGCCGGTGTCGGACTGGTCACGGCCGCATTCGTCCTCTTTACCCGCAGCGCGATTATCCGCCGGCGGCAACAGCACAGGGAGCCGTAGGACGAGGACGCCGCCATGCCCTTCATCAAACAGACAGGAATCGACGGGCTGGTCTGGGTTCCCGAGGAAACTGACGCGGCTGCCAAGAAACACGATTGCCCGGACTGCGAGCACTGCAACCACTGCGCCGACAGCCGTTGCCGCCTGTGTCTCAACCGCAAGACATGCCGCCGGACGCGCAAGCAAGGCTTGCAAACCCCTTCGGCGTGAAACGGCTCGGCACAGCCTCGCCCTCCAGTTTTGGAATAGCGGTCGTTTTTAATGGAGGGCGAACCTGTGGTGAGCCGTTGCGCGTGGGGTTGAAGATGTCTCGCAAATAAAAAGGGCGCCCCGGTGACGGGACGCCCCTGTTTTTCTGCACGAATCAATCGTTCGGATCGTCCACCAGATAAGGGTTGTAATCCACGTCGCCGTCAAACTGTCCGGCCAACGGCGGATCGGCATTCCAGAAATTTTGCTCCGCAACGAGTTGCGCTGCAGAATTATTCTGTGCATCGAATACCATATTCCCGTAGATCGAGTTCTGGCCCAGCGACACGATGCCACCAAAGTCCAGTACGGCTTCAGTCGGGGCATTAACCACCAACCCACTATTATTTGCTGTGATCACATTACCCTCGCCATAAAGCGAGGCCCCGTTGGTGCCAACCATACCGATCTGCAAACCGGCTCCCGCATTGTCACTGAAGGTATTGCCGATGGTCGAGATGCTCAGAGTGCCGTTGGTAGTCGACAGATTCAGCTCCGCGCCGTTGTCGCCGTTGCCGCTGAATGTCGACGGTCCGCCAGGCATCAGAGAGTAGAGCGCCTCGGAGGACCCGAGTAGGTCGTAAGATCCGAATACCGTTCGGAAGTCATCGATTCCGGTGTCACCGATCCACACGAAGACATCGTCGTCAGCCACGGCATTCACCAGTAAGCCCTGCTGCGCGTTGCCGGTGGCGTTGCTGGTGGCGTTGACGGCGGAGAAGGCCATACCGATGTCATTATGAACGCTTTCCGCATCGATCCGGATGCCTTGAAGCTCGTTGTCATGGGACTCGATACCGGTTGCCATCACATAGACATCATCCCAAGCGCTGGCTCCGATCCGAATTCCTTCCTCCGTGTTGTTTTCGGTTTGAACGCCGATCAGCGATAGCGTGGCGCTACCATCAGCCTGCGAGCTGCTGATATAAACATCAACACCCTGCTCGGCATTGTCGTTGGCGGTGATATCATAGAGGGCCGCAAACGCATCGTCATTGCCCATCACATCAAGGTGGAGACCATAGCCGTAATTATCGGGATTATAATCAATCCCCCCGAGATCGTTCTCGTTGGCCTCGATGCCGCCGACTAGGCCGAAGGCATTTTCTCCATGCACCCACATTCCGAACCCGCCGTTGCCGTTGCCGGACGCCGTCATCGGTCCCATCGGGGTATAGTTCGGCACCGGGATCGCTTCGGGATCTATAATATCGCCCAGGATCGGCGGGATGATCTCGAAGAGCGTGTCACTGGATCCGGCTAGACCGATCGCCGTGCCGTTAGCGCTCCAGATATCCGCGCTGAATCCCATATTCTGGTTGTTGTCGGCCCGGATGTCGAGGAAGACGCCGGCGGCCAGGTTAGCTCCATCGATATCGGCATAAACGCCGTAAATCCCGTTACTGGAAGCCTCGATCGGGCCCCAGGGGGCGCCGGGGATCACCAGCGGCGGATCCAGGGCGGCTTCGGTGTTGATGATATCAACCAGTGATCGCAGCGGGTCGGTGGATGCCATCAGGCCGATCGCCGTTCCTTCGCTGTAGACCCCGAGATCAACCCCGTTCCCCGCGTTGTCGTTGGCGCGCACATCAAGCAGGGCTCCGAGGCCCAGGTTGGCTCCATCCACCGACATCGTAATCCCGTTGCCCCCGTTTCCGAGCGCTTCCGTCCGGGCCAGAAGGCCGATGGCCAAAGACTCGGAGGAAACGTCCAGAATGACACCGGCGCCCACATTATCCAGCGACTGGACGCCAAGCACCGCCCCAAGAGCCAAATCACCACCGGCGACATTCATGGCCAACCCATCGCCGCCATTGCCGTCGAAGACGCAGGGGCCCAGCGGCGAGGCCGGTATGGCCGGGAGCGCGATGCCCGGATCGATCATCCCGATGACGTTTGCCCCGAGTTGGAGCACTTCCATGAAATTCTCCGAGGAGGCTACCAGGCCGATTGCGTCCAAACCGCCCGCGACATCGATATTGGCACCCTTACCAGCGTTACCGCTGGCTCGCACATCAAACAGCACCGCTACCGCTGCACCATTGGTACCGCTTTGCACGTTGATATCAAAACCGCGCCCACCATTATTGTTCGCCGTTACCGGACCGCTGGACGCCAGCAGTGCCTCAATTTCTGGCGGCAGGCCGACGACATTGCCAGCCAGCCCAAGCAGCGCTGCCGGGGTGCCGACCAGCGCGGCGGCGATAGTATCGGCGTTTACATCCGCACGGATACCGGTTCCGGTGTTGTTGTTGGCCCGCGTGTCGGTGATGCTGAGCAACGATACGGAATTACTGTTCATTTCAACATGAATGCCGGTTTCGTTCTCAAAGGCGCCGTTGCCATGCACGATGGCCAGTGCCGCATCATAATTGTCGGCTGTCAGGTGCAACCCTCGCGCACCGTTGGCGGTAAAGGTGTTGCCGCGGGCGGTGACGAAATAGGTGCCGCTCGCCCCGGTGCCGCTGATCCATGCCCCCGCCGTGCCGTTGTTCATGAGCCTGTTGTTTTCCAACAGCAGATTCAGATCACCGACGCGATCCACGCGGACGCCCACGAGGGTGCTGTGGATGTAGTTGCAACGGATGACCAGGTTCTCCGCCGAGGAGAAGATGCCATTTCCTGCCCCGCCATTGACGATCTCGAAGCCCTGGATAAGCGTGTTGTCCTGCATGGTGACCACGGAAACAGCCCCGCCGCCATTGATCACCGGATGCACCCCGCTGCCGAAGCTCTGATCACCGTTGGCCGGGATCAGGCAGCCGCTACCCATCAGCGACACGCCTTCGGTGACGTCGACCACCGTATTGTAAGTGCCAGCATAGACATAGACATTCCGCTGGCCGTAGGCGCTGTTGACGCCAGCCTGGATGGTTGCCATCGGGTTTTCCGTCGTGCCGTTGTTCGCGTCGTTCCCCCTGCTGCCGTCCACGAACACCACGTCATCCACGATAACGGCCGTGCCCTCCCGGTTGCTTTCCCGAGAGACGCGCGACTGGGATTCGGTGATTACACCATTCTGCTCGGGGTTGGCGATGAATTTTGATTCGCGTGTCTGGATCTTCGGGTCGCGCATGACCATCTCGGTGAGCCTTGCGGAAAGATCGCTTCCATTGCCTTGCCGCCAGGCCGGCTTATCGGGAAGCCCCAGCGGCAGACGCAGGCGGGCACCGACCAGGTAATCGGTCAGGTTCAGGTCTTCATCCTCATAGAGGTGCGCGTCGAGTGTGAGCAGATCGTTGAACAGGCGCATTTCCAAGCGTCCTTTGGTCCCTTTGAAATCCTTTCCGAAGGGGTTGTCGAAATACTGATAACCTAGGAAAAGGCGCGTGTCGGCCCATGCCTCAACCCACGGGAGTCGCCAGCCGATTTCCGCATCGAACCCTTCCAGGGCGGCCTCGTAGCGATCGAATATCTGCCAGCTTGTCTCGGTGATCAGCGTGCTGCGTGTGGTGATACGATTACCGTAATCCTGCAGGATCTGGTTGTTTGCAGCATAGGGGCCTTCAAACCAGGTCTCGGTTGTCTGGCTGATGCGTTCGGTCTGGGTCACGCTCTCGGCCCGTACCGAGTCAATGCGGTAGCGGTCCTGCTCGGGCAGGTAGTAGTTGGCGCGCAGGTCGAAGCGGCTGCTCAGCAGTTCGAGTCCGACACCGAGCTGGTCGAAGCGGTTGTTGTAGCGCGACCAGCGTCCGTCGTAGTAGAGGTTCGCACCTAGGATGAAGGGGCAGCGGGCGTCAACGAGATGCCGCAGCCCGATCCCTAGGTTGGTTTCCTCCTGGTGGCTGTCGCTGGCCGAGACGCGCGGGTTGAAGAACAGCAGTCCGCTCTCGTAGCGGTACAATGGCAGCAGCAGGTCGCCCTGCCCGAAGACGCCTTCGTCACCGGAAAAGATACCCAACGTGACCGGTGCATCCCAGTCGATCTCCCAGCCCTCGCGTGCCGGCACCGGTTCGCCGCCCTGCAAGGCCGCCATCGGCTCCGCCGCCTCCGGGGAGGCCTCCTGCGCGCGCACCCCGCACACGCCTGCCAGCAAAACCACCGTCATCCACCTGACCAAACGACTGCTCATGACGCCTCCTCCGCTGCTGTGTTGCTGAACACGTGGCACACCGCCACCTTCGTGAGCGCATGGTCTACGCCTGTCAATTTCGTTTTGCAACAAAAAAATGAAGGGAATTCATTCTGGACGCCGTGCCGACATCAGGCTAGTCTATCCAGCGTTCGCGAGTGTGGGAGGATTGGCAGCGGGAAACGGAGCGTATGGAACAGGCTGTGGTATCGGGAGGCAATCTACTGGTCGCCGTCCAGGCGACATTCGCACTGGTCAAGGTGACCGGCCGTGCGACATTCAAGCTGGCTCCCTCGCTGAAGCGTTTCTGCATGAACGCGCTCGATCACGGCTGCCAGGATATTGTCTTCGATATGGAGGAATGCCAGGGGATGGACAGCACGTTCATGGGTGTCCTGGCGGGTATCGCGATTCATCCCGGCGGGACAGGCAACACCCATGTGATTGTCGTGAACCTGACGGCACGCACGCATGACATGCTGACGACGCTCGGGCTGGAGCGGGTGCTGGAGTGCCACGAGCAGGAGGATCCCCAGCCGGAGCTGAAGAGCCGCCTCGCTGCCGCGCTCCACCTCGATGGGCTTGAGGCCGATGACGACCGGACGCTGTCGCTGACCACCATGCTGCAGGCCCACCAGCACCTGGTGGATGTAGATCCCGAGAACATGGCCCGTTTCCGCGATGTGCTGACCTACCTGGATCAGGAAGTGCAGCGCAGTGGCGTGGGCATCACGCAATCGTGATAAACGGTAGCCCGCTCGCGCCGCGAGTGCGGCTTCAGCGTTGTAAGCGAACGGGTGATTGCCATAGTCGCGGGAAGATGCGTAACCGCACGCGAATCCCCGTTGCCTAAGTTGCGGCGCAACTGGGCTACATTTGTAATCGCTAAAGCGGTGGCCGGGAGTTCTGTAGCATGAAGACGCGGATGCCCAGCGCGATGCCGTCGGCGAGGCGGTCCAGATAGTGCGTTTCCGCCAGCCGGCTGCGCTCGGATGCATTCGACAGGAAGCCGATCTCCACCAGCGCGGCAGGGCAGGGGGCCAGGCGCAGCACCTCGAAGCGGGCGCGCTTCACCCCCCGGTCAACGGTCTGCGTCTGGTCGATCAGTTCGCGCTGCAGGAGATACGCAAGCTGCAGGGAGGCGGCATCGTGCAGGTTGCCGGGGAACGGTTCCGCGACCGGCACGGTATCGGCTGTCGAGGGGAATCCGGCTGCCGGCATGATAAAGGTTTCGATACCGCGGGCACTGGCACTCGGCGCCTTGTTGGCATGGATGCTCACCAGCACGCTGCCGTGGCGGCGCCGGGCGAAATCGGGGCGTTCGGCCAGTGTCAACGTCTTGTCGCCGCTGCGTGTCATGCGCACCTCGATACCGGCCGCCTTCAGCCGGCAGCGCACCCGCCGGGCGACATCCAGCACCAGCGTCTTCTCATGGGGCATGTCCGCCACGACCGCCCCGGGATCCTCCCCGCCATGACCGGGATCAAGAATCACGATAAAGGGGGCGGGATGATCAGGCGGATCGGACCGATCCGTCTGATCGGACGGATCGGTCGGGGGCAGCAGCGGGAGGAGCACGGTCTCGACATCGGTTTGCGCAAGGGTGCGCTGTAGCGCGGTAACCGTCGTGCTGTTGGTTCCTTGCGCCTGAGCCAGCGTATTCGTGACGGTATTGGTGGTTGTCGCCCCGTTCATCCAGAGCAGCGTGCCGTTGAACTCCAGGCGGCGCGATCCGTCGAAGAAGCGCAGGATGGCATCCGGCGTTTTCCAGGTGGTGACGCCGGCATCCTCCGTGACGGACACCACGCCGAAGCGGTTGGTGAGGGTGTCGAGCGGCACGGTTGCCGGGGCCGTTACCACGGTGGGCTCCGCCTGATCCGGGGCGGGAGGGCGGGCGGCCTCGCGACCCGTACCCCAGTTACCGATACCACTACACGACATCAGCAGCCACGCGACGGCAACCATCTGGAGCGAGGCCATGTTACTCAGCCGGGGCAGGCGGAGGTGGCACGGGCATGTCCTCTGCGGCTGCCGGAACCTCGATGACGGGCGGCGGCAGCGGCGGTTCCACCACCGGAACCGAGGCCGCTTCTGGCATTGAGGATACGTCGCCAGCGGGGGCGGGAAGCTCGATCGGACCGCCAGAGGGCGGCGTGGCCGCCGAATCCGGCATACCGCCTGGCATCCCGGCGGGCATGAACGGCTGCGGGGCCGGCACTGCCACCTCGACCGAGTCCATCACCGAGCCGCCGCCCTGCTGCCGCGCGGTCAGGATCGTCAGCAGCAAGGTGTTAACCAGGAAAATCCCGCCCAGCACCACGGTGGCCTTGGTCAGCACATTCCCCATCCGCGAGCCGAAAATCGCCTCGCCCGCACCGCCGCCGAAGGCAGTGCCGCCCATGCCGCCCTTGGTCTTCTGCATGAAAATAATGGCGATGAGCATCAGGCTCAGCAGCCCCTCGAACACGATCAGCAACCCGTAGATAAAGCCCATGATGTTTCCTGTTCCCTTATTTCTGCTGGGCGATGCGCACCAGCTCGACAAACGATTTCGCTTCCAGCGAGGCCCCGCCGATCAGTCCCCCGTCGATATCCGGCTTGGCCAGAAGTTCTGCCGCATTGGACGGCTTCATGCTGCCACCATACTGGATCCGCACGCTCTGTGCAACATCTTCGTTCGACAGGTCCTTCAAGACGGAACGGATGAAGGCATGCATCTCCTGCGCCTGTTCCGGTGACGCCGTCAGGCCGGTGCCGATCGCCCAGACCGGCTCGTAGGCGATCACGAGCTTCTTGAGGTCCGCCGGGGCGATCCCGGCCAGACTGCCCTGCACCTGCGTCCGCACGACCTGCATGTGCTTTTCGGCCTGGCGTTCCTCGATCGTCTCACCCACGCACACGATCGGCGTCAGCGTCGCAGCCAGCGCGGCCCTGGTCTTCTTGTTGACGATCTCGTCGGTCTCGCCGAAGTACGATCGCCGTTCGCTATGGCCGAGGATCACGAAATGGCAGTAGAGCGAGCGCAGCATCATCGCGGACACTTCGCCGGTGTAGGCCCCGCTGGCCTCCCAGTGCATGTTCTGGGCACCGAACTTGATGGACGTGCCGCCGACTGCGTCCGCCACGACCGACAGCGAGGTGAACGGCGGGCAGAGCACGACCTCCACATCGCTGCACTCGGCCAGCTCGCGCTTGATTTCCTCGGCCAGCGTCTGCGACTCGCTAACCGTCTTGTTCATCTTCCAATTGCCCGCAATGATCCGTTTTCTCTGTTTCATGGTATCCTTTGTATGTCTAAGCCTTGTTGCTCAATGCCGCTACGCCGGGCAGTTCCTTGCCTTCGAGGAACTCGAGGCTGGCGCCGCCGCCGGTGCTGATGTGGGTCATCTGCGGCGCCAGGCCGCTCTTGTTGACCGCGCTGACGCTGTCACCGCCGCCGATGATGCTGACCGAATCGCTGTCGGCCACCGCCTGGCAGACGCCCAGCGTGCCGTTGGCGAAGGGGGCCATCTCGAAGCAGCCCATCGGACCGTTCCAGACCACCGTTTTCGCGCCTTTGATCGCGGCGGCATAAAGCGCCGTGGTCTTCGGTCCGATATCCAGTGCCATCCAGCCCTCGGGGATGTCGTTGCCGACCGTGCGCGTATTGGCGTCGGCCGCGAAGTTATCAGCGGCGACGTTGTCCACCGGCAGCAGGAACTGCACGCCGCGCGCCGCGGCATCGGCCAGCATCGCGCGGGCGTAGTCGAGCTGGTCAAGCTCGCAGAGCGACTTGCCGATCTCGTGGCCCTGGGCCTTCAGGAAGGTGTAGGCCATGCCGCCGCCGATGATCAGCGTGTCGACCTTGGTGAGCAGGTTCTTGACCACCGCCAGCTTGTCGCTGACCTTGGCACCGCCCAGGATCGCCACGAAGGGGTGCGCCGGATTCTCCACCGCGCCACCGAGGTACTCGATCTCCTTCTCCATCAGGAACCCGGCCACGCTCTGGCCGATGTACTTGCAGATCACCGCCGTCGAGGCATGCGCCCGGTGCGCGGCACCGAAGGCGTCGTTGCAGAAGAGGTCTCCGTAGGAGGCCAGGTTTTTCGCCATGGCCTGCTGCTTTTCCTTCAGTGCCGTTTTTTTCGACTTGAAATCTTCCTCCGTCATCTCGTCGGTCTTCTTGATGCTGGCTTCCTCTTCCTTGTAGAAGCGCGTGTTCTCGAGCATCACCACCGAGCCGGGGCCGGCGGCATTGACGACCGCGTCCGCCGCCATGCAGTCCGGCGCGAAGGCGACCTTGCGTCCCAGGACCTTCTCCAGGTGCGCCGCCACGGGGGCCAGGGAGAATTCCGCCTCGTAGCCCTTGCCCTTGGGGCGGCCCAGGTGACTCATCAGCACCAGCGACCCGCCCTGCTCGAGCACGTACTTGATGCTCGGCAGTGCCGCCTGCACGCGCGTGTCGTCGCTGATCACACCACCCTTGATCGGCACATTGAAATCCACGCGCATGACCACGCGCTTGCCCTTGAGTTCCACATCGCGAAGTGTCTTCTTGTTCATTGTCGTCTCCTTGATAAAACGAAACGCGGCGTCGCCGTTGCCGACGCCGCCGCGCTCCGGGATTCAGTGCTGCGTCCGTAAACGCGGCGTCATTACTTCACGGTGTCCATGTGGACGATCAGGTCGACCAGCTTGTTGGAGTAGCCCCACTCGTTGTCGTACCAGGAGACCAGCTTCGCGAAGCTCGGGTTGAGCATGATGCCCGCGCCGGCGTCGAACACCGAGGTGCGCTTCTCGTGGTTGAAATCGCTCGAGACAACCTCGTCCTCGGTGTAGCCCAGCACTCCCTTGAGTTCGCCCTGGCTGGCCGCCTTCATGGCTGCCTTGATCGCCTCGTAGGCCGAATCCGTGTCCGCGCCGGCCGGCTTGGCCAGCTTGACGGTCAGGTCGACCACCGAGACGTTCAGCGTCGGGACGCGGAAGGCCATGCCGGTGAGCTTGCCGTTGAGCTCGGGGATCACCTTGCCGACCGCCTTGGCCGCGCCGGTCGAGGAGGGGATGATGTTGCCCGCTGCCGCGCGTCCGCCGCGGTAGTCCTTCTTGCCGCCCGGTCCGTCCACCGTCTTCTGCGTGGCGGTCGTGGCGTGCACCGTGGTCATCAGGCCTTCGGCGATGCCCCAGTTGTCGTTGATCACCTTGGCGATCGGCGCCAGGCAGTTGGTCGTGCAGGAGGCGTTCGAGACGAACACCTGGCCCTTGTAGCTCTTGTGGTTCACGCCCATCACGAACATCGGGGTGCTGTCCTTGGAGGGGGCGCTCATGACCACGCGCTTGGCACCGGCCTTGATGTGCCCGGCGGCGCTGGCCTCATCCAGGAAGAAGCCGGTCGACTCGCAGATGTACTCGGCACCGACTTCGTTCCACTTCAGGTTGGCCGGATCACGCTCGGCCGTCAGGCGGATGGACTTGCCGTTGACGATCAGGGCCTTGTCGCCCGCTTCCACCGTGCCCTGGAAGGCGCCGTGGATGGTGTCGTACTTGAGCATGTAGGCGAGCTGCTGGGCGTCGAACAGGTCGTTGATGCCGACCACTTCCACCGCCTTGTTCTCCATTGCCGCCCGGAAAACGAGCCGTCCGATACGTCCGAAACCATTGATGCCGATCTTGATTGCCATGCCTTCTTCTCCTTGCCTTACCAGGTTTACCTTCAGAAATTCAGTATGCCGTCTTGTGGAACATCCCTGAAAAAAGAGCCCGCACTATAGACGAACCGCCCCCCGCCGTCAACCCCTGAATCCGATATGTTGACGGGGCGGATGGGGATGCGGTAGGGTTTGTGCAAACGCTCAATCAAGGGGGGCAAATGAAATCGTACCGCAAGGAGCTCTGGTTCACTATCGAGAAAAGGCGGCAGTTGATCAACATCACCCGCGAGGTGGAGGGCTGCCTGGCCGAGAGCGGGATCCGCGAGGGCCTTTGCCTGGTCAACGCCATGCACATCACCGCCAGCGTCTTCATCAACGATGACGAGAGCGGGCTGCATGCCGATTTCGAGCGTTGGCTGGAGAAGCTGGCCCCCGAAAAGCCGTATTCGCAGTATGCCCATAACGGGTTCGAGGACAATGCCGACGCCCACCTCAAGCGCACCATCATGGGGCGCGAGGTCGTGGTCGCCGTCACCGACGGCAAGCTCGACTTCGGCCCCTGGGAGCGCATCTTCTACGGCGAGTTCGACGGCAAGCGAAAGAAACGCCTGCTGGTGAAGATCATCGGGGAGTGAATTCGATCTCAGGCGTCGAAGAGCGGCGTCGAGAAGTAGCGCTCGCCGGCGTCGGGCAGGACGACGACAATGTTCTTGCCGGCAAAGTCCGGATCCTTGGACAGCCGAACGGCCACCGCCGCCGCCGCGCCGCAGGAAATGCCCGAAAGCAGGCCTTCCTCCTTGGCGAGTCGGCGCCCGATCTCGAACGCCTCCTCGTTGGTGACGGTCTCGACTCGGTCGATTATTGACAGGTCGAGTGTCTTCGGGATGAAGCCCGCCCCGATGCCCTGGATCTTGTGCGGGCCCGGCTTGAGCGACTCGCCCGCACGGGTCTGCGAGATCACCGGGCTGTCGGCCGGCTCCACGGCGACGGAAATGATCGCCTTCTTCTTGTCCAGCTTGAAGAAGCGCGAGATGCCAGTGATGGTGCCGCCGGTGCCCACGCCCGAGACCAGCACATCGACGTTGCCGTCCAGCGCCTCCCAGATTTCCGGACCGGTGGTCAGGCGATGGATCGCCGGGTTGGCCGGATTCTCGAATTGCTGGGGCATGAAGTAGCGGTGCGGTTCCTCGGCCGCCAGTTCCGTGGCCGTGCGGATGGCCCCGGACATGCCCTTGGACGCTTCGGTCAGGATCAGGTTGGCCCCGAACGCCTTGAGCACCTTGCGCCGCTCGATGCTCATGCTCTCGGGCATGCAGAGGGTCACCTTGTAGCCGCGCGCGGCACCGACAAACGCCAGGGCGATGCCGGTATTGCCGCTGGTCGGCTCGATGATTTCCATGCCGGGCTTGAGCACGCCGCGTTTTTCGGCGTCCCAGATCATGTTGGCACCGATCCGGCATTTGACGGAATAAGCCGGGTTGCGCCCTTCTATCTTGGCGTAGACGTTGGCACCGCCATCGCCGACAATCCGGTTCAGTTTCACCAGCGGGGTGTTGCCGATCGAGAGTGAGTTATCGTTGAATGCTTTCATTTTCATATCCTCCATTGCCGTTGCGTTATCGCTTGCTTATATTCACTACTATGTTGGTCATGTTTGTAGGGTATTAAAACGGAACGCATGATGTCAACGCTTTTTTTGGATTATTCAGGGCGCTTCGAGTTCGGCCCAGCGGGCCAGACGTTGTTCGATTTCCCGGGCGATGGCGGCGGCGCGGGCCTGCGCGGTGGCGATCTCGGGGGCGGGGCGCTTGTAGAAATCGGCGTCGCCAAGCTCGACCAGCAGCTTGGCCTGCTCGGTTTCGAGTGCGCCGATCCGGGCTTCCATCTGGTCGAGTTCGTAGCGTTCCTTGTTGGTCAGCTTGCGCGCTTTGGGCTTTACCGGTTCCGGTGCCTGAATGGCGGCGGCCGCCGGCGGGGATGCCAGTTCGGTCTGGCGCTGCATGATCCAGTCGTCGTAGCCGCCGGCGTAGGCCTTAACAACGCCGTCGCCCTCGAACACCAGGGTGCTGGTGACGACATTGTTGAGAAAGGCGCGGTCATGGCTGACCAGCAGCAGGGTCTGGGAATTCTGCTGCAGTTGTTCCTCCAGCAGGTCCAGCGTTTCGAGATCCAGGTCGTTGGTCGGCTCGTCCATGATCAGCAGGTTGCAGGGCTGCATGAAGAGCATCGCCAGCAGCAGCCGGTTGCGTTCGCCACCGGACAGGATCTTGACCGGCGTGCGGGCACGCGCCGGGGTGAACAGGAAGTCCTGCAGATAGCTGTAGACGTGCCGCCGCTGGCCGCCGATTTCGAGCATATCCCCGTCACCGGCGATATTCTGGGCAATGGTCTTTTCGTCATCGAGCGCGGTGCGCAACTGGTCGAAATAGGCGACTTCAAGGCGGGTGCCGAGGGTGAGTGTGCCGGATTGCGGCCGTAGCGCCCCAGTGATAAGCTTGAGAAGAGTGGTCTTGCCGACACCGTTCGGGCCGATAATGCCGATGCGTTCACCGCGCAGGATCCGCAGGTCCAGGTTTCGGATCAATGGAGGCTGGCCGGGATAGCCGAAGGACACGCCCTCGGTCTTGACCACCAGCGAGCCGGATTTGCCTGCCGACTGGAGCTGCAGACGGCTGGTGCCCGATTCGAACCGCCGTTTGCTGAATTCCTCCCGCAGGCGCAGCAGGGCGCGCACGCGGCCCTCGTCGCGCGTGCGCCGGGCCTTGATCCCCTTGCGGATCCAGATCTCCTCCTGGCTCAGCCGTTTGCCCTTTTTTTCCCACATCGCCTCGTCATCGTCCAGGAGCTGCTGCTTGCGTGTAAGAAAGAGGTCATAGCCGCAGTCCCATCCGGCCAGCGCGCCGCGGTCGAGATCCAGGATACGGGTGGCCAGTCGCCGCAGGAAGGCGCGGTCGTGGGTCACGAAAAGCAGCGTGCCGTTGCGGCGCAGCAGGAAGCCTTCGAGCCATTCGATGGCGGCAATGTCCAGATGATTGGTCGGTTCATCGAGCAGGAGGACGTCCGGTTCGCTGACCAGCGCCCGTGCCAGCAGGGTGCGGCGTTTCATGCCGCCGGATAGCGTCTCGAAGGACGCCTCGGGGTCCAGTCCCAGCCGTGTCATGGCCTGTTCGGCGGCGTGTTCGTGTTCCCAGTGCTCCGCGTGGGCGTGCCGCCGGTCGCCGCTTTCGACCACCTCGCGGACCGTGCCGCTCAGCCCGTCGGGCACTTCCTGCGGTAGATAGGCGCAGCGGATGCCCGGTGCGCGCAGGATCTCCCCCTTGTCCGGCTCGATCGCGCCAGCCAGCAGCTTCAGCAGCGTCGACTTCCCGCAGCCGTTGCGTCCGACCAGGCAGGCGCGCTCGCCCGGTTCAATATGCAGGGAGACGTTGTCCAGCAGGGGATCCCCGCCGAAGGCGAGGCTGACTTCACGTAGACTGATCAGGGCCATGGTACATCCTATTCGATATCGTAGACTAGAAATTCGCAGTCCAGGTCGCCGTTCTTGAGCGGGACGCTGAAGCGCGGGGTGGTGGCGATCTCGCGGCGGTAGTCGGGGGTCCCCGCCATCAGGCCGACGCGCCAGCCGTGCAGGCGGGTCACCAGCGCGCCCATTCGCCGGCAGAAGAGCGGATCCTTTTCCAGCCGCACGCCGTAGGGCGGGTTGGTGATCAGCGTACCGGCATCGTCCGACGGCGGCGTGTCGAATACGGACCGCTGCCGGAAGGCCGGCTTGACCCCGGCCGTGCGGGCATTCTGGCGGGCGATCTCGAGCACGGACTCATCGCTGTCCGAGGCGATGATCCGCGCGCAGCGCCCGCTCGCGGCCTGGCCGCGCAGGCGTCCGCGCAGCGCCCGCATGCCGGCCTCGCTCTCGGCGTTGAAGTTCGCCCAGCGCTCGAAGCCGAAGCGTTCGCGCAGGAGGCCGGGGGCGATTCCCGCCGACCACATGGCCGCCTCGATGGCGATCGTGCCCGAGCCGCACATCGGGTCCGTCAACGGCGACTGGCGGTCCCACTGCGATAGGCGCAGGATGGCGGCGGCGAGGGTTTCGCGCAGCGGCGCCTCGCCCGCCTCCTTCCGGTAGCCGCGGCGGTGCAGCGGCTCGCCGGAAAGGTCCAGGTAGACGGCGGCCTTGTCGTTGGCCAGGTGGGCGAACACGCGCACATCGGCATCCTCGCGATCGACATCCGGCCGCGCCTGCGTCTTCTCACGGACCTGGTCGACAATCGCATCCTTGATCTTCAGGGCGGCGAAACCGCTATGATTGATGGTGCAGGCGTGGCAGACGGTCGAGACGGCCAGCGTCTGGCGATAGGAGACGAACCGCGACCAGTCGAAGGTGCGGATGCCCGCGTAAAGGGCGTCCTGTGTCGGGGCCGGGAAACGGCTGACCAGCACTTGGATGCGCTGGGCGATGCGGCTTTCGAGGCAGGCGCGCCAGCCGTCGTGCCAGGAACCGCGGAACGGGATACCGCCGCGGTTGAGGCGCACGCTGCCGAATCCCAGCTCGCGCAGCTCCTCGCACAGTGCCTTCTCCGTGCCGGGGATGGCCGCCGCATAGAACTCGAGCGTCTCGGTTAAAGGTGTGGTGTCGTCGGTTGTCATGCTCCCGCCTTGGCTCGCATGGCTTGAACGGCACCCAGCATGTTGATGGCATTACCGCGTCCGGCGCGGCGGCGCAGCACATCCTCCAGCCGATCCCAGTCCGCTGGTTCCGGCGGGCTGTCATAATCCCACGTCTCCTCGTCCGTGCGCTTGAACTGCCATTTCAATGCCCGTTGCGAGACGTTGACACGCGTCTCGCGCTTCACGCCCTCGTCCGGTAATTTGATGGTCCATGAGATCAGGTTATGCATAGGGGGTCTCCGTAAAAGGGGGCCATAGTGCGGGATTGCCGCCCCGCGGTCAAGTTTTCCCCGCGCCTGGCTCAGGGCAGACGCATCTTGATTTCCCGTGTATCCGCCTTTCCTCCGTAATAATATACACCACCCGCTACGCTGGAGGCACCGAGACACTGAGAAAGCTCTTCACCTGACGGTTGTTCTCACAACCAAAAGGCCTGTCCCTTGGCAACCTTGCTTGCCGGTGTTGATCGCAGACCAAGCTGATAGCAGTGGTTGATGCTGTTATCTCCATGCTGCGCCCCAATAAATGACACCCGTCTAGTAACGCCATTCCTTGCGTCTTCTTGTAATTTCAGAGACGCTCATAAACCAGGGTTCCTGTTTTGAACATCCCTAAGCACCGCCATATCCTTGGCTGCCATGCGCCGCTGCACCTCCTGCGGCCTGCGCACCAGGATATCAAGCGGAAATGTGCGCGGCAGGGCGCAATCAATTTCAATTTCCTGTTCAACGTCACGATCCTTGTCGTGATTCATGGAAGCTGATGGACAGGATGCCTACTGCAATTAATGTAGGGAGTGAACTTTTTGCTCGGTGACCCACCCCGCCCTTCGGGCACCCCTCCTTGGAGGGGACCTTTTCGCGTTAGTAAGAGCACAGCAGAGATCCCCTCCTCGGAGGGGTGCCCGGATGGCGGGGTGGGTCCGAGCAGCAGAGATCCCCTTCTCTGAATGCCCTGCTTAGCCGTAAACTGCAGCGCGAATGTCACTATAAAATTGTTCCAATATAATGCATTATAATCGTGACAATGTAGCATATCCGGGTTAGGCTTTCCCCGATATGAACGCACATCCATCCAAATTGTCCGCCTTTCGAGAGCAACTGCTTTCCCTCAGGGATCAGGGGGTATCCCTCCGCAAGATCGCTGCCATACTGAAGCGCGAGCATGGACTGGATATCACCTATAATGCGATATTCTCGTTCCTGAAGACACAGGCACGGACGACTCGACGCCCCGGACTCTTCCATGCATCGTTTCCTCCCGACATACAGGATTCTCTCATCCGGCAGTTCACGGCCCTCTGGACCCATGATTCCACCGCCATCGAGGGCAATACGCTGACGCTGGGTGAAACGATGAAGGTGCTGGAACTCGGGTTGACCATTGGCGGAAAACCGCTCAAGGACCACGAGGAGGTTTACGGGCACGCCAAGGCGATCGCGCTGATCTACGACTTGCTGAATGCCGCGAAAGTGACAGATGCCAATCTGTTCGACCTGCATCGGTGCGTCATGCCGAAATGCCTGATCGATGCACAGCACCCCGTCGGGAACTGGAAGCGTGACTACAACGGAACCACCGGCATCCGCGACGGCAAGCCGGTCTATATGGAATATGCCACACCATCCGATACTCCGACGCTCATGATCCGCTGGCTCAAGGAATTCAACCGTAAGCTGGATAGCGCGTCATCCCCCATCAAGGCCATCAACGTATACACATGGGTGCACCTGACCTTTGTCCGCATCCACCCCTTCTTTGATGGTAATGGACGCATCGCCCGGCTGATTGCCAATCTGCCGCTGCTACGCGGTGGTTTCCCTCCCTTGCTGATATCGCCGGAACACAGGGCGGAGTACATTGAGCTGCTGTGGACCTACCAGAATGCGGCGGGCATCATGCACCCGTCCGACCGGCTTTTGCCGCCGCATTCCGGAATCCCCGCCTTCAAGGTGTTTCTCCGGCAGGAATGGCAAGCTTCGCTCAATCTGCTCGACACCGCCCGCCAGCTTGAAGCCAGGCGTTAACCATGCGTCAGGACGCGAAGAGGACGACGAGGAGCTGGGCGCAGAGGATGCGCAGGAACATGGCGGTGGCATAGACGGTGGCGAAGACCAGCGCGGGCGCGTTGGAGCCGCCTGCCTGGATGGCGAACGCCAGCGCGGGTGGATCGGTCATCGACCCGGCGGTCAGGCCGCAGATTGACAGGTAGTCCTCCTTGAGGCAGAGCCGGGCGATCGTGATCACGATCGCCGGCGGGACAAGCGTGATCAACGCGCCGGCGGCCATCCAGCGCCAGCCGTCGCCCGTGGTGATCGTCTCGATAAACCGCCCGCCGGCGGTCAGCCCGACCACGGCCAGGAACAAGGCGATGCCGATCTCGCGGAGGGTGCGGTTGGTGCCGGGATGCATCTCCCAGTTTAGCGGCCCGATCCGGCGAATCCGACCGAGAACCAGCGCGACGAGCAGCGGTCCGCCCGCCAGGCCGAGCCGCAGCGGGGTCGGGATACCCGGTATGGGCAGCGGGATGGAACCGGCGACCAGGCCCAGGACGATCCCCAGGAAAATTGGCGCGATACCGGCATGTCCCGGCGGATTCCCCCTGGTTCCGCTTGCGTCGTTGGCGACGCGGTTGGCAATGGGGGGGGGGGCGGCTTCCTGCACGAACGTTTCGAAAGGCTTCTTTTCGTGTGCGAGGTTGATGCGGAACAGGCGGCGGGCGAGGATCAGCGAGAGGATGATCCCGAGGATACCGAACGGGTAGGTAATGGCATAAGCCAGGGCGGGCAGTTCAAGGATGGCGGCCTGGCCGGGGAACAGCTCGCCCAGCGCCTGCTGGGCAGCAGCCAGGCCGGGCGTATTGGTGACGGCTCCGGACATGATGCCGGCAATCGCGGCGATGTGCAGATCGGTCGCCAGCCAGATTCCGACGGCGCAGGCGAAGCCCAGCAGGACCAGGGCTACTGCGAGCAGGTTCAGGCGCAGTCCGTGCCGGCGGAAGGAGGCGAAGAACACCGGTCCGATCTCGATGCCGATGGTGTAGACGAAGAGGATCAGGCCGAATTCGCGGACAAAGTGCAGGATCTCGCCGCTGGAGGTGCCGAGATGGAAATGGCCGAAAAGCAGTCCGGCGAACATCACGCCACCGACACCGAAGGAGATCCCCGCCACCTTCAGTCTACCGAACGCCTCCCCGACGGCGATAACGGTGGCAAGGATGATGATGGTGTTGACCGTCGAACCCTGCAAGAACAGTTCGGATAGCCAAGCCATTAGAAATGCAGGTTGATGCCGGCAGAGGCGCTGGCTTTCTCGAAGTATTCCACACGAATATCCACGGCGAAGGAGTCGGTGAAGAAGATCTCGAGTCCGCCGACCACGCCGGTATTGTTCTTCGCTTCGAAGTCATCGCTGCGGATCATGGAAAAGGCCGGTCCCAGGTAGATCGCGATGCTTTCAGGGGTGTACTCCTTGTTGCCGGTGGTGTGGTTGATGATCGAGAGGGTCAGGGCGCCGGAGAATTCGTCCCATCCGAATATCTCGTTGCCGAACTGTGCTTCCGTGGTCAGGAACTGCAGCCCCAGATTGAGGCGGAAGGCATCCTCGATCGGCACCGGTTCGCGCAGGAAGTGGTTCAGCAGGTTGATGCTGACGCCGCCGCCGTAGATGGCTTCACCATCCGGTTCGGCCATGCCGGGGATCTCGGTGCTGTTCTGTCCCGCGATGCCGTAGACATTGAGCCATTCGAGGACACTGATGCCCAGATAGCCTGTGACGCGCGAGGCGCTCATCTCGGTTTCGAAGCCCGAGTCCTTGAATTTGATCTCGCGGTTGACCTCTCCTCCATAGACACCGGCGGTAATGCGCGAAAGCACGGGATCCTTGAACAGGTAATTCACTCCCTCGTTGCTGCGTCCGAGTGGTACGGCGCAGACGGGGAACGAGGTCAGGATCAGCGAGGCGGCAGCGACAGAGAAAGCAAGTGTTTTTTTCATAGTGAGTATAGTAATGGTTGCGCTTGTCCTTTTTCAAGCTTATATTGAACGGACTTTTTATAGACGGGAGGGAATACGATGACAAGAGTTTTCTCGATGGCGATAGTTTGCGGGTTGCTGAGCGGGTGTTTCCCGCAGGAGGCCCCGCCACGGCTGGCTGTTTACCGTTCGGTGGCGGATGCGCGGCAGGCGCAGGAGGCGTTCCTCCTGGACTTGTCCGAGTCGGGGCTGACCGCGTTGCCCGGCAGTCTCGGCGGACTGGGTAACATGGCCCGCCTGTCGTTGCGCGGCAATAGCCTGGGCGCGATTGGCGAGGAGCTGGGCGAGCTGCGTGCGTTGCCGTGGATGGATCTGGGGCGGGCCGGTGTCACGTCCCTGGGGCCGTCGGTTGGTCGTCTTGAGGCGCTGCATACCCTTTACCTGTCGGACAATGCACTGGCGGAACTGCCGGCCGCGATCGGGGTTCTGGCGGCCCTGCGCTACCTGAATCTCGATCGTAACCGTCTGGTAACGCTGCCGGCGGAGATTGGGAGCCTGCCGGAGCTGAAGTGGCTGCGCCTGAACGGCAATGCACTGGAGGCCCTGCCGGATTCGATCTGCCAGCTTGCATCGCTGGAGCGGTTGTATCTGCGGGATAACCGGCTGACGGCCCTGCCAGCGGCGATCGGGAACCTCGGCGGTTTGCGCAGTCTGCTGTTGACGGGCAATCCGATACCGGAAGCGGAACAGGAACGGATCCGGGCGGCCTTGCCGGATTGCAAGGTCGAGTTTTAAGGTAGGACAGGCATCCTTGCCTGTCCAGCAGGGCAAGCGTTCCGTGGCATGCGACTTATGCTCTGGTAGGTATTAGCCACAAAAATGCACAAAAATCACAAAAGAACGATGCTCTGAATTCGCAGTACAGTCAAAAGTTTTATGGGCAAAAAAGTATGAAAGGGAAAGCGGTTAACGAGAACGGCGACGAGAACGGATAACGAGTCGAGAGTATCCCAATCGTTCAGCGTTCTCGTCGCCGTTCTCGTAGGCCGAAATAGAGGAAGGGAATGACAATGACAAATTACGAGAAGATAAAGGTGCCGGCGGCGGGACAGGCGATTACAATGGCGGATGGGAAACTGCAGGTGCCGGATTGCCCGGTTATTCCATTCATAGAGGGCGATGGCATCGGCGCGGACATCACGGCGGCGGCGATGACCGTCTGGAACGCGGCGGTCGAGAAGGCCTACGGCGGCAAGCGTCGCATCGAGTGGATGGAGGTCTATGCCGGGGAGAAGGCGGTCGCGACTTATGGGGACAACGTCTGGTTGCCGGCCGAGACGCTGGAGGCGATCCGCACGTACCTGGTCTCGATCAAGGGGCCGCTGACGACGCCGGTTGGCGGCGGTATCCGTTCGCTGAATGTGGCACTGCGGCAGGAACTGGACCTTTATGTCTGCCTGCGCCCGGTGCGCTGGTTCGAGGGGGTGCCCTCGCCGGTCAAGCGGCCGGATTTGACGGACATGGTGATCTTCCGTGAGAATTCCGAGGATATCTATGCCGGAATCGAGTGGGAAAGCGGCAGCGAGGGGGCCAAAAAGGTCATCGCCTTCCTGCAGCAGGAGATGGGCGTGAAGAAGATCCGTTTCCCCGAGACCAGCGGGATCGGGATCAAGCCCGCCTCGCGCGAGGGCACCGAGCGGCTGGTCAAGGCGGCGCTCGAGTACGCGATCGAGAACGGTCGCCCGTCGGTGACGCTGGTGCACAAGGGCAACATCATGAAGTTCACGGAAGGTGCCTTCCGTGACTGGGGGTACGCGACGGCGGTGAAGTATTTCGGTGCGCAGCCGCTCGACGGCGGGCCCTGGCACGTGATCAAGGGATTGCCGGGCGGACGCGAGCTGATCATCAAGGATGTGATCGCCGACGCCTTCCTGCAGCAGATCCTGACGCGGCCGGCCGACTACGACGTGATTGCGACCATGAACCTCAACGGCGACTACATCTCCGACGCGCTGGCGGCCTGTGTCGGCGGCATCGGGATCGCGCCGGGCGGGAATATCAACTACGCCACCGGCGTGGCCCTGTTCGAGGCCACGCACGGCACGGCACCCAAATATGCCGGGCTTGACAAGGTCAATCCGGGCTCGTTGATCCTCTCGGGCGAGATGATGCTGCGATACATGGGCTGGCGCGAGGCGGCCGATCTGGTGCTCGATGGCATGAACCGCACAATCGGGCAAAAAACGGTAACCTACGACTTCGCCCGGCTCATGGACGGGGCGACCGAGATTGCCTGCAGTGCCTTCGGCAACGCGGTAGCCGCTGCCATCGCTCAAGCATAACGGCGAAGACTGAATGACAGGTGTTGTTAATCCTTGTCATTTTCCATGCGTCTATTTGTGGATCAAGCGATTTTTGTGTTACATTATGATTGACAACAACGACCGGAGAAAAGAGACTTAGCCTCATAACTGAATATTGATTTGCTTCGCTTGTGCGAAGTGCCGATCCGAAACTACCACACAGTCTTTTGTCGTAAGACTAGAGACTACGAGCGGCATCTTGCGTCAAGGAGGCGCTCCCTTTGGGAGCGCCGCCGACGTACGGATTCCTGCTCGTGGCCTGTGGTAGGGTTCGGATCGGGATGAAGTATGGTTGACGGTTGCTCCCTTTTTTTTGGGAGCGCAAAATGAGGAAAACTGAATGCGAATCGGGCAAGCGGGAAGAGGCAAAACAAATCGCGCAATCACAGCCGTGGTTGCCATTTTAACCACAGGGTTGATATCAAGCCTGCTACATGCGGGCGAGACGATCTACACGTACGACAGCAACAACCGGCTCAAGACCGCCAGTTACACGAACGGGGTCACGGCCCGCTACCAGTTCGA
>CAZSRU010000006.1:0-9134 GCA_964609395.1 uncultured Victivallales bacterium | reverse complement strand
CTACGGGACCATGCAGATCCCGATGTGGGATTATGACGCTTATGACCTACCCAACTGGCTGGTCACGCAGGAATCAGCCATGGCGGTCGAGACCATCCTTATCAATGGCGGCATTCCCAATTCGTTCTCGGCGCAGAACTACGCGTTCACGGTTGACCGGGTATGGGTGGAAGTCGAGATAGACGGCCAGACCCGCAAGCTTGATCCGGCATTCAAACGACATTATGGGCAGACGGGCGAGATCCTATCCGGCATGATGAACTATTCGCGCACAGCCCTGCTGGCGCAAGCTGGCGGCCAGTCCGGTAGCGACTACGTCCAGAATATGAGTGAAAGCACACTGTTCTCGTATCTTGACGGCTTGAGCACCAATCTGCTCGGCAGTCTTAACGCAAACCATGCGAATGCGGCCTTGGATGATCTTCTGGGCAATATCGGAATCATCCACGAGAGCCCGACCAACCTGCCGACCACGCTACGGTTTGCATCCGGCACGGCGGTTACCAACTGGACCACGATACCGGCGGAATATTGCCACTGGGTGACAATCACACACGGCAGCGCCACCCCGGTATCCCAAAAGGTATCCGATCTTAACGGGCGGCGGCTCTCTATTACCTATGATGGCGGCATGCAACCAGCCTCCAGCGAGCCGGTTGCCAACACGAATCAGATTGCTGCCACGATGCCGGCATTTGAGATGCCCGCGGCAACCAGCAACACCATTACCTTGGCGGCTTCGCCGGATATCGCAACGAACGTGCCGATGGCAGGCTCGACCACCCCGACTAACCCGGTCACGGTTTGCGCGGTCGATTTCGGCGTGGTCTACAATAATAAATCCCCTGGCAATATTGTGGAAGGGATGATCGACAGGCAAACGAACACGAGTTCCACTCGCATTTACCGTTATGAAGTCACACTCGCGAACAACACGTCCGGTGCCTTCCTCCTGACCGCTGGCGGCGGAACTACCTATCTGAATCCGGGACAGAGTTTTGATATCAATGCCCGTTTCAACGGTCTGAACAAGACACGCGGCACGAAGACCGCCCAGGTGCAGGTCAGTGTCTACTATGCTGGTGAATATCAAGGCGGTTACAACATCGACCTGACCGGACGGGTGGCGGAATTCCCCTCGGTAAGTTTTAGTGGGCCGAGTTCGGTGCTCGCCCATCTTGGAAGCCCGGTTACGCAGACATTGAACGTTCACAACAACGGCAGTCTTTCCTTGACCATCCCAAACGCCATGACGCTTTCGGGCGGAACGCTACAACGTTTTGCGTTGGTCTCCGGTTATGGGTCGGGAACGGTGGCTGCATCGGGGACGCGGGCGATTGCCTGGCGGTTTGATGCTGCCCAGCATGGGGTATTCAGCACGGGGCTGAATTTTGATTTCGTCTATGATGGCCTGACCTATTCCGGAAATACGATTCCGCTACAGGGCGACGCCCGTTATGTGCCCTCGATGACTCGTTCCCCCAATCTTGACTTTGGTACGCGTACCTTTGGCTCTACTGCCACCGGCACCTGCGCCATTCAGAACACGCTTTTGCCCAGTGCGCCACTGACGACGATCAGCATCACGGGCATTTCCATAACCAATGATCCAGCGGCCCGTTTCAGCATCAGCTCCGGTGGACAGGCCGGAACCTTGGCCGCAGGTGTCATGCGCATGATTGATGTGAATTACCTGACGACACAAACCGGATCGCATGAGGCCAGCGTGAGAGTGGATTACCGCTACGACGGCCTTGATTACTTCCTCGAAATCCCCCTGTCCGGCACCACCCAATCCGGGCCGCTGGCCACACTGTGGCTGGATGACGAAGCTATTGCCGTCGAGACCGGCCCCGTGTCGGCCGCTGCCAGCCTGACGATCCAGATTGATCATCCTTACGCCGCCTATAGCAACACCTACGCGGATGCGACCGTTACCTACCCCCTCAAGCGCGGCGGAACGTATGCCGTCATCTACGGCTTCGGCGGCTCGGAGACCGGCCTGCCGCTGGAACGCCGCCAGCGCCAGTTGCAAGCCTACCGCGAAGCCGGGCTTGCCGATGGCTCCCGGCAGGTCATGACCGAATCGCTCAACGTCATCGGGCAGGGCTGGATGGAGCAGACCGCCATGGCCACAAAGCTGATCAACCGTCTTGCCAATGTCCGCCGCGTGCAGCACCACCGGTTCGGGCTCATGGCGCAGGAAGAAGGCTACTACGTCGACGTCAAGGCCCAGCTCAGCGCGGGCGGATCCATGTATGACATCCAGGCCGACTCCACCGCCGCCTTCAAGGCCGGTGGCCTGATCCAGAGTGCCATGGAACACGGTATCCTCGAACAGATGCAGGGGCGCGATAAACCCGGTGCATCCACCATCCGATTGCTCTCCCTCGCCAATGCAGGCGGTGGCAAGATCTTCCGGGTCACATCCGGCAACGTCGCCGCCGTCACCAACCAACTCAGCGGCTACAGCGCGAGCGAGCTGACCGCCTTCAATAGCTTTGTATCGTCCGGCGGCACACTGGTTATTCCCGCCAACGGCAGCCTCACGCTCAACGAATGGACTGGCAAAGGCTACATCGGCCACGGCCCCCAGGGTAACAGTTCCACCGTCATCCAGATGATCATCAGCGGCGACTACGGCACCCAGAACGGCGGCTACAACAGCTACACCGGCAACCTCAATGTGCAGAACACCTATGACCGGGCCATCCTCAACACCTACGAGGAAGCCCAGCGCCAGGATCCCGCCAGTAAGGATCCTGTCAACCTGGCCACCGGTTACCTGTTCTTCGACCACATCGACCTTGCGCTCGGCAGCGGCGAGGCCCCCCGCGCACTGGCCCTCAACCGCCACTACGACAGTGCCAACCGCAACCAGGATGGCCCCATCGGTTTCGGCTGGACGCATTCCTACAACATCCACATTTCCGAGCACACCCAGTACAAGGCCGCCCTCGGCCAGCGCACCCCGCAGGACGCCGCCCCCATGCTGGTGGCCGCCCTGGCCACGCTCGACCTGCTCAAGAACGAGAACACTGCCAAGGGCTGGCTGACCGCCTCGCTCGTCAATAAATGGGCCATGGACGCCATCACCGAGAATGCCGTCTCTGTCCATATCGGCTCGCGCGTGCTCACCTTCGTCAAACAGCCCGACGGCAGCTACACACCACCCCCCGGCGTCACCGCCGAACTCACGCGCGAAGCCGGCCTCTACCGCCTCACCGAACGCTACGGCAAGCAGTACCTCTTCAACAGCGCCAAACGCCTGGCTAGCATCGCCGATGCCGACCAGAACTGCATGACCTTCACCTACAACAGCAGCACCAACCTGCAAAGCGTGGCCGACTGCCACGGGCGCACGCTCACCTTCACCTACAGCGGCAACCGTATTTCACAAATTGCCGATTCCACCGGCCGCAGCGTCACCTACGGCTATACCGGCGGTGACCTCACTCGCTTCACCGATGCCGCCAGTCACAACTGGACCTACGCCTATGACGGCGGGCACCGCATCACCAGCCTGCATGATCCGCTCGGACAGCAAACCGCCGCCAACACCTATGACCCGCTTGGGCGAGTCAAAACCCAGGCCAATGGCCACGGCTTTGTGTGGGATTTCCGTTACACCGATTTCGAGAACAAGGAAATCACCCCCCTCGGCGGCGAAACCATCCACTACTTCGATGACGCCCGCCGCACCACCGGCCAATCCACCCTGACCGGCTACCGTACCACCTTGTTGCGTGACGGACAGGATCAGGTGACCGCGCAAATCGATCCCAAATGGAACATCAGCCTTGTGCGCTACGACGGTGCCCACAACCCGACTAACCGGATTGATGCGCTCGGCAAGGCCTGGGCCTACGAATACGACAGCCAGCACCGACTCATTGCCGAGCGTGACCCGCTGGGCCACACCACCCGCTACCAGTACGATGCCAAGCATCACCCCACCGTCGTGAGCAATGCCCTCGGCGGCACCGTCACCACCACCTACACGGCAGAAGGCCTGCCGCTGACGGCCACCACCACCGGCATCGGACTGCCCGCCGCCCGTACCACCACCTTCACCTATGACGCCTACGGGAATCCGCAAACCATCGCCCGCACTGATGGCGGCACGGTCACCAACACCTGGAATGCCCGGGGCGAACTGCTCGTGACCCGCGACCCGCACGGTAACGCCACCACCTACACCTATGACAACCGTGGCCTGTTGACCTCTGTGACCGATCCCGACGGCAACGTCATCAGCAACATCTACAATGCCGCTGGACACAAGACGCAAACCATCGACCCGCGCGGGAATACGACCACCTACACCTACACGCCGACCTACGAGATCAGCAAGGTCAGCTACCCCGATGGCAGCAGCGTCAGCAACACGTATGATACCGCCGACCGGCTCGTCGCCATCACCGACGGCGAGGGGAACACCACGACGTTCACCTACGATTCCGCCGGACGCCGAATCGCCGTCACCGATGCGCTCGGCAACACCGTCCGCACCGCCCTTGACCCCAACGGCAACACCCTGGCCACGACCAATGCCCTCGGGCACGTCGCCTACAATGCCGTCGATCCCCTCAACCGCGTCACCAACGCCTGGGATCAGGTTGGCAGCCAGACCCGCACCGTCAGCACCGAATTCGATGCCGCCGGACGCCGGACCGCCGTGATCAACCCATTATCGCAGCGCACGCAATTCAGCCATGATGCCCTCGGACGGATCATCACGACCACCCGGCCCGACCTGGCCACCGAACACAACCAGTTTGATGCACTGGGCAATCTGCTGCGCTACACCAACGCCAAAAATGTGGCCATTGTCCAGACCGCCTACGACGGCCAATCGCGTCCCATCGCCCAGACCAATGCTCTTGGTAATGGCAAAAGCTGGACCTATGACGCCGCCGGGAATCTGATCTCTCGCAGAGACGCGGAGGGCGCGGAGACGGAATATATTTATGACAGGATGAACAGGATTAACCGGATTGAATACCCGGATAATTCTGTTGCAGGGTTCTCCTATGATGCTGCCGGAAACATGCTTTCGGCCACCAACGCGGACAGCACCCTCGGTTTCGGCTATGACCCCATGAACCGCGTCTCATCCGTCACATCCTCTGTGTTCTCTGTGCTCTCTGTGGTTAATTATTCCCACGACAAGAACGGCAACCGCACCGGCCTGACCCTGCCCGGCAACAAGACCGTCACCTACACCTACGACGACGTCAACCGGCTCGAAACACTCGACCTTTCGACTTTCGGCGTTTCGACTTTCGACTTTTCGTACGACGATGCCAATCGGCTTACGAACATCGTTTACCCCAACGGTGTCACCGCCGCCTACACCTATGACGAAGGCGGCCGCCTCACCGGCCTGACGTACGCGAAAAGCGGCAGCGCGTTCATCGACCGCGCCTACACCTATAACGCCCTCGGGCAGATCACCAAGCGTACAATCACCGCCGGGCTCGAAGCCGTCCCGCCGGACACGCACCAGCACCTGCGGCACAATGCCGCCGACCAGTTGATGCACGTCTCGCGGATGGACAACTACGAGACACCCGAGCAATGGCGCGATGTCGGTCCTGCATACAACGCCAATGGGGCGGTAACCAACATCACCGCCCGCTACAACGGCATGACGCTCGATAGTGCCTTTACCTGGGATTACGAAGGCCGCCTCACCGCTTACAGCGGCGAACACCAGACCAACCTGTGGTTTGTGGCCCCGCCGATACCATCGAGCCTCGCGTTCAAGTATGACGCGCTTGGTGGGCGCGTCGCCAGAAGCGGCTCGACTGGTGGCGAGAAGATTCATGTGCTGGATCAGGCGGCGGAATTGAAGAACGTACTCGTGCAGCGGGCCTCCAACGGCACGATTGAGCGCTACTACATCTATGCCCCCGGTTTCGGGTTGGTCGCGCATATTGACGCCAATGGCACAGCCCGCTACTACCACGGCGACCACCTCGGCAGCACGATTGCGCTGACCGACGCCAGCGGAAACGTGACGGACCAGTTCAACTACACACCGTATGGCGAGCTGATGGCGCGTACGGGCAGCACCGATACCCCCTACACCTTCTGCGGCCGCCACGGCGTCTACTGGGAAGGCGGCAGCCTCTACCACATGAAGGCCCGGTATTATCGAGCGGACATTGCCCGCTTCATCAGCGTGGATCCGATCGGGATTGCTGGCGGTGTGAATTTGTATGCGTATGCCAACGGCAACCCGATCATGTTTTTAGATGCGCTGGGGTTGTGTGCGCAGAAAGGAGATCGGTATAATTCGGAGCTGTGGGCTGCACCACCGGTGCATCGGGACTATGCAAGCGGTGAAATTCGAGCACCTCGATCCATGGCTGAAATCCAAATGGCAGGTGCTCTGACCATCGGCTCTGGGATTTCCCCCCACGATCCGCACTCCAGCATCATGGCAAGAGCCAACGTGGAGATAGCCGCCTCAACAATCGCCTCCGAAATCCTGTTCTCGCATGCCGCAAACGCCATACGGGCTATACGTGCGGGGAGGGCTGCGCAAACCACAGGCGGCCGAGTTTTCTGGTCTGGCGGAACTTCAGCGAGAGAAAGTGCAGAAATATTTGCCCGACAAACCGGTGGAAAAACGTTGGAAATGACCAAAACCGGCAGGTTTCTTGATGCGATTACGACACAGAAAACCTATCCATATGTGAAGCCAGCTTGGAATACAGCTTCAAGGAATTTTGCAAGAGGCGCTGATGGTGCTGTTGATGTATTCCAGTCATCACAAGGCGTTCGGTTGGAAAGTGTCTGGCGAACAGTCGAGTATCCCGAGTTAATTAGCAGAGGGAATGCGATTAACTTTCATATTACCCCGTAGGAGAAATAATGTTTCGAAAGCATACAACCAATATTGAGCTTACGGGGCGTGCCGGTATGATTTACTCAGATGCGGATCGCGTCATGAAAATTGATTGCGAAATGCTTGCAAAGGGGGAGTATGACATGGTTATCTACGAACGTAGCATGCATGCTTGGCAACCACCTCATGAGGATGAGTCGGTAACTGATGAGGAGATATCGAAAATTAAAAGAGATATCGAAAAACATCTAAAACGGTGTAGGATTGAATGGCAGGCATGATTTGCCAGCAGGGCAGAACGTATGTCAGCTATACCGCTAAATTGAGAAAATAGGCGTGTTTATGAAACTACGGTTGAGGGGACTGGTGCTTGTTGCAGAGCTTCTCTGCACGACGGCACTTGCAAACGTGCCGCAATCACCTGCGTGTCTATTTCTCTTTTCCAACTCCCGTCCCATAGCCCAGACCAATGCTCTTGGTAATGGCAAGAGCTGGACTTATGACATGACCGGGAATTTAGTCTCTCGCAGAGACGCGGAGGGCGCGGAGACTGAGTATTTTTATGACAGGATGAACAGGATAGACAGGATTGAATACCCGGATAATTCTGTTGTCGGCTTCACCTACGACAAAGCCGGAAACGTACTCGCCGCCACCAACGCAAATGCCGCTGTCGGTTTCGGTTATGACGCCATAAACCGCGTCTCATCAGTAACATCCTCTGTGTTCTCTGTGCTCTCTGTGGTTAATTATTCCCACGACAAGAACGGCAACCGCACCGGCCTGACCCTGCCCGGCAACAAGACCGTCACCTACACCTACGACGACGTCAACCGGCTCGAAACACTCGACCTTTCGACTTTCGGCGTTTCGACTTTCGACTTTTCGTACGACGATGCCAATCGGCTTACGAACATCGTTTACCCCAACGGTGTCACCGCCGCCTACACCTATGACGAAGGCGGCCGCCTCACCGGCCTGACGTACGCGAAAAGCGGCAGCGCGTTCATCGACCGCGCCTACACCTATAACGCCCTCGGGCAGATCACCAAGCGTACAATCACCGCCGGGCTCGAAGCCGTCCCGCCGGACACGCACCAGCACCTGCGGCACAATGCCGCCGACCAGTTGATGCACGTCTCGCGGATGGACAACTACGAGACACCCGAGCAATGGCGCGATGTCGGTCCTGCATACAACGCCAATGGGGCGGTAACCAACATCACCGCCCGCTACAACGGCATGACGCTCGATAGTGCCTTTACCTGGGATTACGAAGGCCGCCTCACCGCTTACAGCGGCGAACACCAGACCAACCTGTGGTTTGTGGCCCCGCCGATACCATCGAGCCTCGCGTTCAAGTATGACGCGCTTGGCGGACGGGTTTCCCGCAGTGGCTCCACCGGTGGCGAGAAGATCCATGTTCTCGACCAAGCGGCGGAATTGAAGAATGTGTTGGTTGAACGGGCCAACGACGGCACCATCGAACGCTACTACATTTACGCGCCAGGTTTTGGACTCGTTGCCCACATCGACGCCAACGGCACCGCCCGCTACTATCACGGCGACTACCTCGGCAGCACGATTGCGCTGACCGACGCAAGCGGAAACGTGACGGACCAGTTCAACTATACGCCGTATGGCGAACTCATGGCCCGCACCGGCACGACCGACACGCCCTACACCTTCTGCGGCCGCCACGGCGTCTATTGGGAAGGCGGAGCGCTCTACCACATGAAGGCCCGTTACTACCGCGCCGACATCGCCCGTTTCATTTCCCCCGATCCTCTGGGGATCAGCGGCGGGGTGAATTTGTATGCGTATGCCAACGGCGATCCGATGCGCTTTCTCGATGCGCTGGGGTTGTGTGCGCAGAAAGGAGATCGGTATAACTCCGAACTCCGGGCTGCACCGGCGTCTGCTAGGCCATACAATGATAATCCGGGGTTATCGCTAGCAGCACGCCAGCTTCAGGCCAGGCAGTATGCACCGGGAGCCGATCTGAACAGCTTCGTGGGGCTTCTGGCAGCAGAACAGCACGGCAGGGCAATCGGTGCTGTAGGTAGTTCCATTGTCGGTTCAGTTGCACTGGTGCAGGGTGTCACGATAAGCTTGGAGGGCGCGGCTCTGCTTTCTGCAATTGTGGACCGTGCGGCAAGCGCGGTCTCTGCATGGCAACCCATGGCGTCATTTGACAGAGGCGTCCTGTATTCTCCAGGCGTAGCCCCGGTGCGCGACTCGGTTGGTGATATTATTTACAGGGCGACTCCGGCAATTA
>CAZSRU010000005.1:0-72235 GCA_964609395.1 uncultured Victivallales bacterium | reverse complement strand
TATCTATGGGGTGTAACCCCACCACGAATAACCTTAGAACCTCCAGTTGACGAAGATCATGGCCGGTGCCAGTGCTTCCGGCAGTTCCGTGAACCATTGGTTCTGCGGCATGATGTTGATCAGACCGATCTGCAACCCGGTATCGACCGTCTCCGCGAAGTTGATGAAGCCGAACTGCAGACCGGTCAGGCGTCCGGCAATGTTCACGGTTCCGCTCTGCAGGCCGGTCATCGAGCCGGCGTAATTCACAAAGCCTGCCTGCCAGCCCAGGAAATCGCCCGAGGTGTAGTTGATCGGGGCCCAGTGGATGCCCGTATAGTTCTCGGCGTAGTTGAGGATGAACGCCCAGCTCAGGCCGGCGCTCTGGCCCGTTGATCCGTTGACCACACCGAGTGCCAGCGCGGTCTGCGGATTCTCGCTCCACAGCCCGATCGTCAGTCCAGTGATCTGTTCCGACCTGCCGAAGAGGGAAATATCCGGCGTGATGCTGAGCTGAACCGGTTTCACTGCCAGTGCCGTGCCCGCGACCAGCAGCATAATCCCGAATCCCATTGATAATCTCTTCATGATGTGCTCCTTTTCTTCTGGTTGTTACAACTTCGACTGTGCGCAGCCTACTGCAACCGGATCCTCGCGTGATATGGGGAATAACCCTGCCTGGCGGGAGTACCGTGGCGGGCGGCTTATGCTCGGGGGGAACCACGGAACACACGGAAAACGGAGACCTCGCGCCGGTCTTGCATTCGTCACCCGACACGCGACACCCGCCCCCCCGGCGATTCGTCGCCGCTGGATCAAAGCGTTTTGGGTTGCTGACGTGGGGATAAACACGTTCAGAATTCCCCCCGTGAGCCGTAGGCCATCATCGGATCTGACGGTATTGGCGATCACACCGGCCCGACGGAAGAAGTCCATGATGGACTCCACAAGCATGGAGCTGTTCGACGACTCGCTAGATCATGACTCGCTGGCTGGGGGGCGAACGCATCGATATGAAGGTTTTGTCGAAGGGTTCCGAACTGTGTTTCCAATGCCGCTAGTGCTTTCCTGCCCCGGGCGAGCAACTGGCGGTATTGCTGATGGAACCTGGCCTTCGCCTTCGGCTTGCCTGCTGCCAGGGCGATCTGGAAGACCAGATTGTCCATCTCATCAAGCCAGAGCGGCGCCCAGCCTTTCTTGAAATTCATCAGACCGAACGTATCGAGCTTCTGCCCAAGCCGGTCCACCCGTGCCAGAAGTCCTGTCAGGATCTTCGAGTAGGTCGGCCAGCAACTGTTCACCTTGACCGACGTGCTGTCAATCGGCTGTCCGTTTCTATTCCGATGATGCGGACCGCGAGTCGCAGGCTGCCGGGCTCACGCTGCTGGCGTATTTGTCGTCGGCATTGGATGTGCAGGGTGGTTACCGCTATTACAGCCAGAATGAAGGCGGGGACTTCGATACGTTCACTTTCGGGCTGAGCCTGGTATTTTAGCCGGACGAATCGTGAATTGCTGCTTGATTCCCTGCAATCAGCGACTAGTATAACGAACCAATTGTAAATCGTAACTACTCAGGTAGCCGCCCCGATGCGGGCGGCTACCTGAGTAGTTACAAAAAAACTTTCGAAGCGTGGAGCGGGCGATGGGAATCGAACCCACGTGGTCAGCTTGGAAGGCTGAAGTTCTACCATTGAACTACGCCCGCTTTTGAGCGAATGACTGGCATCATAGCGGCATTCCGCCGTGAGTCAATCCTGTTTTATGACAAACTGGGCTGTCCGGTCAGCAATTCGGTTGACAGCGTTGCCGGTTCGATGCACAGTTGCAGGATGAAAAAATCAACGTTTGTGATTATTGTTGCGGTTCTTGCCCTGGTGTGGCGTGGGTACGGGCAGGCGGGGGTTCTGGATCAGTACCAGACGCAGTACCGGAACGGGCTTGATGGCGTGGAAACGGCCTTTCGCGAGAAACGGCTGGCCATGCCGGCCGCGCAGGTCCAGGCCCTGCGCCTGCTTGAGGCGCAGTATCAGCGTGCCGGGGATTTGCAGGCCATGCTGTCCGTGCAGCAGGAACGCAAGCGTTTCGTGCTGGATCCGCGCGGGAGTGCCATCCCGGTGTTGCAGGCCCCCGTCGAGATGGCTCGCCTGCTTGCCACCTATAAGTCACGTTTCGCGGAGATAGCCGTTGAGCGCGACCGTTCCCGCGCGGATTTGAAGCAGCGTTATGTCGATGCACTGAAGAAGCTGCAGGTAACGCTGACGCAGCAAGGTAATATACAGGAGGCCAAGCGGGTCATGCAGATGATCGAATCGCTCGGCGGTGCATCGTCTGCGCCGGTATTCCAAGCCCAGCCTTCGGCGGTCCCCTTGCCGGCACCTGCGGTGGCCGCCCCCTCCTCGCCGACACCGTCCTCGGGCGGGGTGGAGCCTGCGGCGACGGGTGACGATTCCTTTGCAGAGTGGTTTGAATGATTTACCGGGGGGTGTGGTCATGTTGGAGCTTTTAAAGGAGAATGTCTATCGTGCGAACCTGCAACTGGTCGAGCATGGTCTGGTTTGCCTGACATGGGGGAATGTCAGTGGGATTGATCGGCAGCGAGGATACGTCGTCATCAAGCCCAGCGGGGTTTCCTATGCGGAGATGACGGCCGAGGACATGGTTGTCGTGGATCTGCAGGGGCGCAATGTCCAGGGCACCATGCGCCCTTCTTCGGACACCCCGACGCATGTGGCGCTCTACCGAGCCTGGCCGGAAATCGGCGGGGTCGTCCATACGCATTCACCGATGGCGACCGCGTTTGCCCAGGCATGCCGTGAAATTCCCTGCCTTGGCACGACGCACGCCGACCATTTCCACGGTGCTGTGCGGGTGGCGCCGGCGTTGACGGCGGATGAGGTGGAGGACGGTTACGAGGCGAATACCGGACGGAGCATCATTGCCTGCATGGGCGATGTCCCGCCGTTGGAACTGCCCGGCATCCTCACCGCGCACCATGGACCGTTCACGTGGGGCAAGACTGCCGACGATGCCGTGCATCACGCGATCGTGCTGGAGGCTGTTGCGCGAATGGCGATGGACACGTTTCTGCTGAATCCGGCGGCGGTGCCGATTCCGGCATATCTGGCGGAAAAGCATTACATGCGCAAGCATGGTGTGGATGCGTATTACGGGCAGCAGAATCTCTGAGCATGCCTGCGTTTTTTGGTTAACGTTTTGTCGGCAACCTGGCAATGAAAACGGGGATCGTATGATTGAAACCGGTGCGTTTATTGACCAGTTGCGGCTGAGCGGCGGGTATGAGACCCCGGAGAAGGTGGTTTGCGGGGTGGCGGACCGGATGCTCGGTGCCACCACGTTCTGGTATCACCGGCGGGTCCTGGGGGTGATCCTCAAGGGTGGGCGTATGGCCCGTCGTGGCGCGTGGACCCGCGACAACTGGCAGGACTTGTCGCTGGACATGTGGCGAGGGGTCGAGGGCTGCCGCGGGCGGCTTTCCGCCACAGGGTGCGGGAACCTGGCGGCGTTGCGCTCGCCGGCGGTGATCGTGGCCAATCACATGAGCCTGCTGGAGACCTTCACGATCCCGGCGGTGGTGCTGCCGTTCCAGCACATGACGTTCGTGGTCAAGGACAGCCTGCTGAAGGTACCGCTGTTCCGCGATGTGATGGCGGGGGTTCGGCCGATCAGCGTCAAACGCGAGAATGCGCGCGAGGATTTCAAGACGTTGATGGACGAGGGGCCGGCGGTTCTGGCTGGCGGTCGTTCGATTGTCGTTTTTCCGCAGTCGACCCGCAGTGCGGTGTTCAAGCCGGATGAATTCAACACACTGGGCGCGAAGCTGGCGAAAAAGGCGGGGGTGCCGCTGATGGCGCTGGCGCTCAAGACGGACTTCCACGGGCTGGGCCGGATCGTGCGCGATTTCGGCCCGGTCGACCGGAGCAAGACGGTGCATTTCGCCTTCGGTCCGCCACTCGAGGTGACCGGCAACGGGCGCGAGGCGCATGAAGCCAGTGTCGCCTTCATCGCAGATAGGTTTGCCACCTGGGGCGGGGTCGTGGATCGCGGGGATGTGGTATGACAAAGACATATATTGAACGGTGCAACTCAGAACTTAGACCGACGGCATCATTCCGCTTTGCTGCTCTTGATCTCTTTGCCGGGTGCGGAGGTCTGTCACTTGGGTTTGAATCCTGCGGTATTCATACGACAGGCTACGAGATGGAATCGGATTATGCCGAAACCTATCGGATTAATCTTGCCGGTGACTGTATCTGTACACGGCTTCATGTTGATCAGCTCTATCCGGCGGCACAGATTGTCATCGGCGGCCCGCCGTGTCAGCCTTTCAGTGTCGGCGGTAAACAGTTAGGCACTCTGGACTCCCGCGATGGATTCCCGGTATTCATTGAAGCGGTTCGCAGAGTCAATCCGGATCTCTGGCTTTTTGAGAATGTCCGTGGCCTTCTCTACCGTAACAGATCGTACTTTGATGACATACTAAATCAACTCAAGGGGCTGAACTATATTGTCGAGTATCGACTCCTGAATGCGGTTGACTTCGGTTTGCCTCAGAATCGCGAACGCCTGATTGTTGTCGGGCACCGTGGGGAGTTCCGTTTTCCGGATGCATCCGTGAGAAAAGTCACAGCAGGTGAGGCCCTGGGCGAATTAGCCAGTTCGGTCCCTGTCGATGCCAGGTTCCTGACTTCCAGCATGGACCGCTATGTTGCCAATTATGAGAAGGCATCGAAATGTGTGAACCCAAGAGACCTGCATCTTGACCGGCCTGCCCGTACGCTTACGTGCCGAAACCTTGCCGGTGCCACAGGCGACATGCACCGGGTACGCCTGCCGGATGGAAGACGACGTCGCATAACGGTACGCGAGGCCGCAAGACTACAGGGGTTTCCTGACTGGTTTCAATTCAGCGGAACGGAAACCAGCCAGTACTATCAGGTTGGAAATGCAGTTCCTCCTGTATTCGCAAGGGCGGTTGCTCAATCTGTGGTGGATTACCTTATGTCGAACGTAAGGTACAGCAGCTCTGAAATCCTCTACCGGAATTTACCCCAGCAGGGGGAACTATTTGCGGCTGAGACAGGAAAGGATGATTACGCGATGCCTGACTTTATCCCTTCAAGCCGTAAATCACGACTTGTAAAAAAGGTGATCAATGAGGCGCTTCACATATTGAACAGCATCGGCATCCCGTTCGATGGAATGTCGGAGCGCCGACTGGAGCGTATGGGCATGGTTTTCCTGGCCGTCGTTGATGTCAAACGGTCCAGGAATTGGCCGGATGCCAAGCAAAGCGGCGACGGGTGGGCACCCCAGACCCGGCAGATTATTGATTACATAAACGCCAACTTTGAAGAAACCATATCCAGTGGTTCCTACGATGACATCCGGCGCAAGGATTTGAAACTTGCCACCGTTGCCGGCATCATCGAGCGCAGCGCCAATGATCCCAAGGCGGCGACCAACAACCCCACGCGCGGGTACGCATTGAATCCGGAGTTCTCATACATCATCCGTTCATATGGGAAAGCGGGATGGGATGAGGATATTGACGAGCTTCTAGTCGAAACGGGAGCTTTGAAGGATCGGCTTTCGTGTGTCCGGGATCTGGACAAAGTGAACGTCAAATTGCCTGATGGCAAGTTGCTCATTTTCTCGCATGGACTTCACAATGACCTTCAGAAGGCAGTCATCGAGGAATTTCTTCCACGTTATGGCTATGGGGCGAATGTCCTTTATGTCGGGGACACGGCTGATAAGTTTCTGCTATGCGATAAGGCGGGGCTGAATAAGCTTTGCTTTTTCGATTTAAAACACGATGAGCTTCCTGATGTTCTTGCCTATAGCGAATCCAGGAACTGGCTGTTTCTGATTGAGGCAGTGCATTCATCAGGACCGATAAACGCGATAAGGCTTGAAGAATTGAAACGGCTTACAAAGGATTGTTCGGCGGAAATTGTTTATATTACCGCGTTCCTGGACCGAGCAGCTTTCCGAAAGTATGCTCCGGATATTGCGTGGGAAACGGAGGTCTGGATTGCTGATGCTCCTGATCATTTGATCCATTTCAATGGTGACAAGTTTCTTGGACCCTATAAGAAGTAGAGTTCGGCCGGTATGGCAAATGGGGTTGGGGAACGGGAGTTCGAATGAGCGGTTTTATTCCAGAGCGGGTGCTTGACGAGATACGGTTCCGCAACGACATTGTCGAGGTGATAGGCTCGTATGTGACGCTCAAGCGCACGGGATCGACCTACAAGGCCTGCTGCCCCTTCCACAACGAGAAGACCCCCTCTTTCAACGTCAATCCCAACATGCAGATCTTCAAGTGTTTCGGCTGTGGCGAGGGCGGGGATGTCATCGGTTTCATGATGAAGCACCAGGGGCTGGATTTCGTGACGGCGGCGCGGTCCCTGGCGGAACGGGCCGGGATCGCGATCGAGGTGGAGGCGGACAGTGGCGAGGGGGCGCAGCGCAAGACGCTGTACGCGATCCATCACGGCATCGCGCAGTTCTACCGGCGCTGTCTGGAACAGTTCCCGGCGGCGCAGCAGGCGCGTGACTACGTGGCCGAACGGGTGCTCGATGGCGAGACGGCGGAAGCGTTCCAGATCGGCTATGCCCCGGTCGGCTGGGGCAATGCCCTGAAGTGGGGCGAGAAGTACGGGTATTCGCCGGATCAGATGGAGCAGGCGGGCTTGGTGCTACGTTCCACGCGTGAGGACCGGCGTGGCGATTTCTATGACCGGTTCCGTGACCGGCTGATGTTTCCCATACACGATTCACAGGGGCGGGTGATCGCCTTCAGTGCGCGCATCCTGATCAAGGATCCCAAGCAGCCGAAGTACGTCAACAGTCCGGAGACCCTGATCTTTTCCAAGGGCCGCGTGCTCTACGGGCTGGACAAGGCGCGGCGGCATATCGTGAACAGCCCCTCGCGCGAGGCGATGGTTTGCGAGGGGCAGATCGACGTGGTGCGCTGCCACCAGCACGGATTCACGAACGCCATCGCGGCACAAGGGACTGCGTTCACCGAGGATCATGTGCAGCTCCTGAAGAACTATGCCGACAGTGTCGTCCTGGTGTTCGATGCCGATGCGGCCGGCCAGGCGGCGGCGGTCAAGACGGCGCACCTGTTCATGAAGGCCGGACTGGTCGTGCGGGTGGCGGTGCTGCCGGCAGGCGAGGATCCGGATTCGTTCCTGCGGGCGAACGGGGCGGATGCGTTCCGCGAGCGGCTTGATCATGCCGACTCCGTGGTGGCTTACCAGATCCGCGTGCTCAGCGCCCGCGAACAGGACGCCCGCGGTATCGCGGCGACGGCCCGGATCGCCAATGCGGTGCTTGAAACGCTTTGCCACAGCCCCAATGCGGTACAGCGCGAACGGATGCTGCAGGAATCGGCCGCGCTGCTGGGGTTGCCGCAGCACGCGCTGGAATCCGACCTGGCCGTGATGGAAACGGAGCACCGCCTGCAGGTGGAACGCCATGCCCGCCGGGCGGGTCCGGCGGGTGGCGGACGAGAGGGCGGGCGCGCGGGTGGACGAACGGAGACGGGGGAGGGGGCTCCGTCGGAATGGGTGCCGCCGCTTGTCGATGCGGAGGTGCCGCCAGAGCTGGAACCCGATGAGCCGCCGCCGGAAGTCCTGCAGATGCTGCGCGCATCGGGGGGCAAGTCGGCGGCGGCCCGGCCGCCAACCGGTATCATGCCCATACCGCCTGAGGAACGTGCGTTGTGCGAGCATCTGGTGCAGGGGGCGGATGACCCGGTCCTGGCCAGGCTGGTGGAGGAGAACCTGCCGCTGCGATTGCTGGACAGCCCGATCTGTCGCCGGTTGGTCGAACTGATGCTGGCGGCGGCACGGGAAGGGTGCGATCCGGGGGAATATCTGGCCTGTCACGATCCGGGTGACGCGGATGCGTCAGTGCATGCCTTCTGGAAGGCGTTGCAGGGGCAGCCGGTGCGAATCCGGAAGGGCGACTTCACGCGGCATGATGCCGTGCAGGACCTGATTCTCGGTTTCTGGCGCCGGTTCCTGCATGAGGAGCGCCGGCGCCTCGCGCTGCCGGGGAGCGGCGGGACGGATCCGTCGTCAGCGGCCCGGCGCATCCAGATCACCATGGACTTGAAAGCCCTGCAGCATTGGGAAACCGGGCAGATCGTGATCCAGATCGAATTCGCTATGCTGGCTGAGCGGGCGGACGCGGCGGTGCCGCCGGCACCAGGCCAGCCCTGAGCGGGTAGCGCAGTTTCAACTGGCCGTCGAGCAGGATTTCCGTCCAGTAGACGCCCGGATGATCGAACTGGATATTCAGGAAGATTTCAACGCATGTGGCGGTCGAGGTGTTGCTCGACAGCTTGACGGCGACGGGTTTGCCCTCGGTCAGGACGGTCACACCATCCGGTTTCAGGAGCCGGCTCTGCTGGGTGAATTCGCCATCGCCGCAGCACCAGCGGTTCACTATGCAGAGGCGGTGGAACGTGGCCGGGTACTGGGGCACGGCGATCGCGTCGAAGATCCCGATCAGGATGAACTTGCCGTTGCGTTCCTGGCGGACATCGTCGCAGACCAGGCTTGATTGCAGGTCGGGAAGCATGGCGGGGGTGGTCATGGTTGCGGTTCCCCCGTTTGGCGTTGGAATGCCGTGATACCGGCGGCTTCCAGCGTTTTCTTGACCGTGGGCACATAGCGGACCATGAAGCTGCCCACGGCGGATTGCTCGCCGAACAGCCGGTTCATGGAATCGACCGGGACCATGTTCATGACAATAAAGACGATGCAGGTGAAGATACTCATCCGCAGCAGTCCTGCCAGGGTGCCGGTGGTCTTGTCGAATTCCGGCGAGAACACGCCTTGGATGACTTTCTTGAGCACCATGCGGACGGCGATCATGATCAGCACGGCGATGATGACCGTGGCGATAAACGCCAGTGTCTGTGCCGGGCGGGCTTCCAGCCGTGTGTGTGTGCTGACCCACTGGCCGACCGGCTCGTGCAGCAGCGTGCCACCGATAAACGCGATGACGGCACCGGCTAGGCGTGCCAGTTCGCCGGAGAGCCCGCGGAAGAACCCCTGGATCCCGCCGACGGCAATCAGTGCAAGCGCCACGATATCCACGGCAGAGAGTGCAGGCATGTTTTCCATGGGTTACCTCCGGTGTTGCTCGAGCCAGCGTTTTACCTGGGGGACCGCCTTGTCGCCCGGATCCAGTTCCAGGAATCGTTCAAAATGATGCGCGGCGGTATCCGGGCGGTTTTCCGTCTGGTACACGGTTCCGAGCAGGTAGTGCGCCTTGGCGAAGTCAGGCTGGGTGCGGATGAGCCGGTTCAGGTGGGTCAGGGCATCGGCGTTGCGTTTGCGCTGGATCTCGGTCAGCCCCAGCATGTAGAGCGACTTCACCATGTCCGGCTCGATGTTCAGGGCATGACGGAACGCGGCGGCGGCGGCATCGAGGTCGTTCTTGGCCTTGTAGGTCAATCCAAGGTTGTAGGCGCAGCTTTCCGAGCGGGGATCCATGGACAGCGCCTGCCGGTAGGCGGCAATCGCGGCGTCCCATTCCTGCCGGCCGTAGTGCTCAAGACCCTTCTGGAAGAAATCCGGGGAGGGTAATGCGGACGCTGGCTGTACCGTTGCTTTCGGGGGCGGCGGCGGTGCGGTAGGCCGGATGGACTTTGCGCGGGGGTCATTCGGGAACATGGCCAGGAAGGTCTTGTAGAGTCCGTCTGCACGTTCCTTGAGCCCGAGCTGTTTGTCATAGAAGACAGCCAGTGCCCAGACGGCATCCGCATTGTCGGGGAAGCGTTGCACCGCGTCCTTCAGCACGACCAGTGCACTGTCGTTGTTGCCGGCGGCGATCTCGCGGTTTGCCTTCTGGATCATCGCCTGCGCGGTTGTTGGCGTCGGCGTGGGGCTGGCTGCAGGCGGCACGGGCTGAAGTCTGGCTTGTGGGGGCGGCGGAACGGGAGCAGGCGGAACCGGTACGGGCATGCGTGCCGGTGGTGCCATGGTTGGCGGCTCGTCGCGAACCGTTGCGACGGAGGGGGGCGTCACGGCGGGCCCGGTTACGGGAGGTGTGCCGTCTGCCGGTGGTTCCGGGGTGGCAAGCTCACCGAGAAACGCATCGTCCGGTATGGCGGCGCGCGGATTCTGCGGATCGGCTTCGCGGAAACGCCGCCAGGCGGCCATGGCCTCGACTGGGGCATCAAACTGGTCGCGCTGCAGCATGGCGAGGTTGTGGAGTGCAGGCGCATGGAAACGATCCCGTTTCAGGGCCTGTTCGAGATGGTAGAGGGCCAGGTCCGGATTCCCGCTCCGCTGGTCGGCCAGGCTTCTGAGGGTCAAGGTGGCTGCATCCTGGTTCTTGATGTTGCCGAGGACTTCGATGGCCCCTTCCGCATTACCGGTCTGGATCAGCAGGTGGGCACGGAGTTCCCATATCCGCTTGTCTTGCGGGGCGAGTTCCGTGGCCCGGTTGAGGGCGGCGGCGGCGGCGGTGAAGTCGCCAAGCTCCCAGTATGCCAGGGCGAGATTCACTTGAGCCGTCAGGCTCTGCGGCTGCTCGGCGGATACCTGCAGCAGGGTGTCGCGCGCGGTGGCGAAGTCCCCCTCCTGCATGAACTGGCGGGCCTCCGCCAGAAGCCCTTCCGGTTCCGGGGGCTGGCGCCTGCAGCCGGCTGCGGCGGTGATCAGCAAGGCCAGTCCGAGTCGGCTGGCGTTCCGTGAGAAAAAGCATGTTAGGGTCGACATGAAACCTCCATAACGAAATACCGGTACACTATGACGTTATAATTGCCAACTGTAAAGCATTTGAAGCGTGGCGATTTCCCCCTGGGCGAATTTTGCTGTCGAAAGTGCTTGATTTTAACTGTGTTTTTGCCGACACTGCCTCGTTTTATTAACCACGAACCCCTAACAGGATACAGCTATGGGCAAAGGCAGAACGATGAACAAGGCACCAATCACCCGTCCGAAGAAGGGTGCCAGCGAGCGGACCCGTCGCGTCAACACGCAGAAGAAGCGTCTGGTTGCACTGGGCGTGGATGAGCAGAAGGTCGCGAAGCTCAACACGAAGGAAATCCGCGATCTCCTTCGCAAACCGGCGGCGCTGAAAACAGCCTGAATCAGGGGGGCTTCTGTCTCTCTGCCGTGATGAAGGACTTTGTAATCGCACAGGATGAAGCGGGCGGCTGGCTGCTGTTCGCGGATCCTGTGCGTTGTCTTTTGGCGGATACGCAGGCGGCTGTGGCCGGGGTGCTGGAAGCGGCATCGCAGGCGATTGCCGATGGCTTCTGCGTGGCGGGTTTCATGAGCTATGAAGCCGCCGCCGGGATTGATCCGGTGATGGCCGTGCATCCGGCTTCGGGGCATGTCCCGCTGGCCTGGTTCGGGGTCTACCGCGAGCCGGAACGGATGGCCTCGCTGCCTGTCCTCTCTTCACGGTTGCCGTACCGGCTGGGGGCATGGGCTTGCGACACCTCCGCCGAGGACTACGGCGAGGCGATCCGCCGGATCAAGGATTATATCCACGCCGGCGATACGTACCAGGTCAATTACACCGTCCGGCTGCGTGCCCCTTTCGAGGGTGAACCCTATGGGCTCTTCAGGCAGCTCGTGGAGGCGCAGCAGGCCCGCCACGCGGTTTACGTGGAGACGGAAGCGCTGGCGGTGTGCTCGGCCTCGCCCGAGCTTTTCCTTGAGCGCGACGGTCAGCGGATCCTGTCGCGCCCGATGAAGGGGACGTCCGCGCGCGGGCTCACGTCCGGGGAGGATCGACGCCTCGCGGCGGCGTTGGCGGGCTCGGAGAAGAACCGGGCGGAAAATGTGATGATCGTGGATATGATCCGCAACGACATCGGCCGGATTGCCGCGGCCGGTTCGGTGCAGGCATCCCGGCTGTTCGAGGTGGAAACGTACCCGACGCTGCACCAGATGGTCTCCACGGTGGAGGCCAGGACCGATGCGGATTTCGCCCGGACCATCGGCGCGCTTTTCCCCTGTGCCTCCATCACCGGTGCGCCCAAGGTGCGCACGATGCAGATCATCCGTGAGCTGGAACGTTCGCCACGCGGGGTATATACGGGCATGTGCGGCTACTGGATGCCGGGCGACAGGGCACGTTTCAATGTCGCCATCCGCACGGTCGTGATCGATCGCCGCACGGGCGAGGCCGAGTACGGCACGGGTGGCGGCATTGTCTGGGATTCGACCTGCGAGAGCGAGTACCGCGAGTGCTTTACCAAGGCGGAAATCCTGACTCGCCCGGTGATCCCGGTCTTCCAGATCCTGGAATCCCTGCTTTACGATCCGGTTGACGGCTGGTTCCTGCTGGAGGCGCATGTACAGCGCGCGGCAGGGAGCGCCTTGTATTTCGGGTATCCCTTCAAGGAAGCCGCCATGCGTGAGAGCCTGGATGCGTGTGTCGCGGGGCAGCCGCACGGGCAGCCGCTGAAAGTGCGGTGGCTGTTGTCGGCGGACGGGCGGATGCATGCCGAGGCGTCGGTATTGGCAGGGGGTGATGAGACCTGGACCGTTGGGATCGCGGATAACGCCTGCCGGCATGACGATGTGTTTGTCTATCACAAGACCACCCATCGTCGCGTCTACGACGAGGCCTTGAAGCGGTTTCCCGCCTGCCGGGATGTGATCCTGGTCAATGAGCAGGGGCTTGTCACCGAATCCTGCTACGCCAACGTCGTGCTGGAGACGGCGGCGGGGGTAAAAATCACCCCGCCGGTATCCAGCGGCCTGCTCGATGGCACGTTTCGCGCGCAGTTGGTTGCCCGGGGTGATATTCGTGAACAGCCCGTGACGGTTGGAATGCTGCGGCAGGCGGATCGCGTATGGCTGGTCAATTCCGTGCGCAAATGGATCCCCGTCCGCCTGGCAAATGCGGCAATAGCGTGAACCTGATTCTGAATGCATCGAGAGGCGCATCACACTCCCCATTGGGGCAGCCTGTCCGCAGGGCCAGCGATCTTCACCATCAATCCATCCCAGGCAATTGCTTCTGGGATTCGGGTACGATCTCGGCCTCGGAGCTGTCGGCATAGACGCCCTCTGAAACCACTCGCGTTGTGACCTCGTCAAGATACTGCCGGAGTGTCGCGTTGAGTTCCTGGTACTCAGGCCAAAGCGTCTCGTCGAGAAATTGCTTCGGGATCCTCGCCATCACCGTCGTGTAACGCTGACGGTAATACCGGTACGGGCGAATATTATACCGTCGAAGGAGTGCAACGAACAACTGCCTGGACCACATGTCCGCCATGCTGAACTGGTACTCCACCGGCGGATCAAGTTGCGCCGCCGCGGCAAGACGCTGACGGATTCTGTCCAGCGCGTTGGCAGCGGCAACCCGCTCTCCCGGTGTCGTGGCCCCTGCGTGAAGTCTTTCGATACTCTGCAGTTTTTCAATCAGTTTCTGTTCGTCAATCATCATTCCCCATTCTGCACCTTGTTCAAAAACGCCTGTAGCATACCACCGAAATCCCGCCGGGCGCAATTCTCATGATGGGCTCATCAATGTAGCCGGAGCTTCCATCTCCGTGCCCACGATCAACCGAAGCAAGATGCTTCGGTCACGACAACAACCACGATAAATCAACACGCCCTTCAGGCTGTCCGAGGCCATAATGAGAATTACAGAACCGCAGGAAGCGGCATCGCGGGCTAGTCCGGCTCGTAATAGAGGTGCAGGTCAAACATTGCTTTCTGGGGGAAAGGGGGCGATGCCCGTGAATGCGGATTCAGGGGCATCGCTGGTGTGGGTTCATCATTATGCGATCTTGATGAATGCCAATTGGGGTCATCCATTAGAGGCGGTCATCACGTCTCGATCGCGCCAAGCTAAATCCATGAAGGGGGGATATATCGAGGTAAACGATAATTGAAACCATTCAGAGGGAACCCACCCCGTGAAAGCGGGGACGGTAAAGGCTAACCACCAGCCGTAAGCGAGTCTTGCGTAGTCGGAGGTAACGACGGCACGAAGCGTAGACAGCGAGCACCGGGCCGCGTGATTGAGCCCCGAAATTGACGCATTGCCGAAGTCCGCGATGTTCGAGAATTGTGGGCAGCACCGGAAATGCCACATTGGTGAGGCACACCGGTTCGACCGGGGTCGTAGAGCGGGGCGCAGGTGCGAGCCGGGCGGAAGGAGTTCCGTCAGGCGCAAGGGTTTCATGGGAACTTGGGAGATCCGACAGTCTTCCGGCAACGAAAGCCGGACGCGCAGGGCATACCGGCAGACCAAATGCCCGGCACGGTGGCGGCGGTAGTCCCGCCAGCGTGAGCGAACACAAGACGACCAACCGGATAACCGAGCGTGAAGTGACAAACGCGATTAATAGGGACAGGTCCATAATAAGTTGTCGGGCGTTAATGATCCGGACCGTTTAGGAGGAAAGATGCCCAACTTTGAGTTCTGACGCCCCCCTCTCTGCCGTGTGCCTCATCGCCCGCGTTGCAGAGCAATAAAGGTTGGAACTTAGGGTAGAGCCTGCAAAATTCCAGGAGTCCTTTTAGATCCTGGGGACGATAGTCACCGGTTTTTACTTCAATGGCCCAGGCACCCCAACTCCCGTCGAGAACCCAATCCACTTCCAATGGTTCAGTCCGCCAGTAATACACGGCCTGCCCTGCATTCCAGGCAAAGGCGCCTACTGCATTCTCAACCCACCGTCCCCAACGGACAGGATCCCGTTCCCGCTCGGGGGCCGATCCCATAGCTGCCATCAACCCGTGGTTCAGCACCGTCAGTTTTGGAGGAGCCGCCCGCTGACGAACCGCCCGCTCGGAATACTTCCGCACTCCCGCCACGAGGCAGGCTTCTTCCAGCAGTTGAAGATAATGGGCGATTGTTTCCAAAGCGCCGCGTTCAGCCAACTCACCCACTAGTTTCTGTAATGACACAATCTCCGCCGGATGACCGATTGACACCGCATACAACTGCCGTAACAGGGCGGGTTTTCGCACCACCTCAAGGTTCAGGATGTCCCGTCCGATGGCCGGTTCGATGATGCTGTCCCGGAGATAAGCACGCCACCGATCCGGCTGTCCCAGCAAGGCTTGACCTCCGGGATAGCTTCCTGATTGGATAAACCGGTTGACGGCCTCGTCCGGCTGGAGAAGGAAGCAGTGCATCAGTTCCACGGCAGGCCAGTGAAACAGCCGTAGGCGTTCAAAGCGGCCCGCCATGGTTTCCCTCGACCCCTTTCCCAGTTGAATAGCGGAGGAGCCAGACACCAAAACATGGAGGGGGAGCTTGGCGCGAAGGATACGGTCCTCCTCGCTTTTCAGACGGCGGGCCCAGTCAGGCATGTAGGGAATCTCATCAACAAGCAGGATTCCGCCGCCGGTCTTGTGTGCTTTTTCCCCTGCTGCCCGAACCACTTGTTCCCACCAGCCGGACATTTGGGCTTCGGTCGAATCGGCGGAAACATAGGTGGCCCTTTCCCCGAACTCTGTTGCCATTTCCAATAGGAGTGTGGTTTTTCCCACCTGTCTTGGCCCGCTCAGGATTTGGATGCGCCCCGGTGCCGCCTCGCGAAGGCGCTGGAGGAGTTCATCCCGAATCTCGTGATAGGCACCCATTAGGTTTGTAGTCATATCTGAATAATTATTCGATTATGATGGAATGTCAATGAGGAAATGACTCGCGATTAATACCGGGCTGCACGCCTTCGTAATCGGTACCCACCTCGCGGTCGAGCGTGAGCAACAGCAAACGGCACGGTGACGTCTGCCAGCCCGCTTTAAACAACCGACTGCTATTCAGCGGTTTATACAACCAGTGGTAGTTCCGTTGATAAAAAAACGCCACGGGTACCGTTTTTTGGTTGACCGCCCGGCGGCCGCAGGCGTAATTTAACACCCGGTTTGCATCGTTTTTTCCTTTCACCCCGCGTCATCAGCTGGCTTGTGGCGCGACAGCATGTCGGAGGCGGTTATGTTCGATGGTTTTCGCAATCGGTTTGATTTCGTGGTTCCCTTCCGGCAGGACAAGATCGAGAAGGCGGTGCAACGGGCGGTGGAGGCGGTAGCCCGCATCCAGGGGGAGCCGCCGAAGATGAATCTCGCCGCCGATGTGGCCGCCAAGGTGGTCAGGCAGCTTGATACGCCCGCGAGCGAGTACTATGTCTCCAAGGACGAGAACGGCTTGCGGATCCCGCGTATCGAGGATGTCCAGGACCTGGTCGAGATCGTGCTGGCCGAGTCGGGCGAAACGCTGCTGGTGTCGACCTACAAGCGCTACCGCAAGAAACGCGAACTGGCCCGGCGCAGCATCCGGGTGCGCGGTGCCGGTGGCTCCGGGGGTGGCGTGGATGTGACCGATGCCAGTCTGCTGCTGGTGGAGTCGGCCACGGGGAATATCACCCTGCCGTGGGATCGCCGGCGGATCGTCAAGCAGATCATGGAGAAAACCGCGCTGACCACGGAAGTGGCCATCAGCGTGGCTAAGGCGGTCGAGAACCTGATCATCGAGAGCCACATCGGTACCGTCAACACGACCCTGATCCGCGAGCTGGTCAACAACGAGCTGGCGGCGCGGGGCTACAAGGAGCAGTTGCGCGACCTTTCCGTCTATGGCGTGCCGAAGGACTTTGTCGAGCAGTTGATGTTCACCAAGTCGACCGAGAACAGCAACATCGTCAACAATAATGCCGAGGCGGTCAACCTCGGTATTGCCGAGCTGGTGCTCAAGCAGTGGGCGCTGGACAATATCTTCTCCGTCGAGGTGAAGCGGGCGCACGACACGGGGGCCATCCACCTGCACGACCTCGGCTACCCGCATCGCGTGTATTGTTCGTCGCACTCCATCGAGTACGTCAAGAAATACGGCCTGCAGGGGCTGGTCAATCTCAATACCGAGTCGAGACCGGCACGGACGGCATCGGTGCTCACGGGGCATCTGAACACGTTCCTGGCCTCGATGCAGGCCAACTACGCGGGGGCGCTCGGGATCGCCTACATCAACATGCTCTATGCGCCGTACCTGGAAGGCATGGACGACGCGCAGTACCGCCAGGTGGCGCAGGAACTGATCTTCAACGGCGCCCAGAACGCGTTCTCGCGCGGCGGCCAGACGTTGTTCCTCGACTTCAACATCCATACCGGCGTCCCGCGCTACATGGCGAAGGTGCCGGCGATCGGGCCGGGTGGACGCTACCTGCTGCGCCTGGCCGACGGCAGCAAGGTGCCGCTGGAGGAGGAACTGCGCGAGGAGAAGGATGGCGGCGGGTATCCGCTGATGGATCTGTATGCGAGCGATGCCGCCGGACGCCGCCTCGTGCTGCGCGAGCTTTGCGCGGCCGACGGCGGGATCGAATACGACGCCGGGGTGGATGCTGCGGTGACCGCGCGCGGCGAGGCCGTGGCGCGCTACGGCGATTACCGGACCGAGACCCGCCGGTTCTGCAAGGCGTTGCTCGATGTGTGGGCGGCAGGGGATCGCAACGGCCGTATCTTCGAGTTTCCGAAATGCGACTTCCACATCAGCGACGAGACCTTCAAGGATCCGGACCAGTACGAACTGTTCATGGACGCCTGCCGGCTGGCGAGCCGCAACGGGTCGACCTACTTCATCTTCGACCGCGACGAGGTGACGCTCTCGGCCTGTTGCCGCCTGCGTACCACGATCAGCGACAGCCGGATGCTCACGCATCCCGAGTGCATGCGCTTCTGCGGCTTCCAGAACGTGACGATCAACATCCCGCAGGCGGCCTATCGCGCCTCGCGGCTGCAGGACGGGAACCTGCTGGAGAACTTCTACAACGAGATCGACCGGACCATGGACCTGGCGGTGGAGGCGCACCTGCAGAAGCAGGCGAAGACGGCGGTGATGATGTCTTCGCCGGGCCATCCCCTGTGGCAGATCGGCAAGCTGGCCTGCGACGGCAAACCGTATGTCGAGCTGAAGAGCAGCACGTACATCCTGGGGCTGATAGGGGTCAACGATGCCGTCAATTTCCTGATCGGTCAGGAACTGCACGACAGCAAGGAGGCGATGCAGCTCGGGCTCAGGATCGTCGCGCACATGTTTGTCAAGACCCGCAAGCTCTCGCGCAAGCACAACCTGAAGTTCACGCTCGAGGAGTCGCCCGCCGAGAGCGCGGCGCGGCGCCTGGCCAAGACCGACCTGGTCTACTTCAACCGCGAGGCGAAACCGGTGGTCAAGGGCGAGGACGAGGATACGGTCTACTACACCAATTCCGTGCATCTCACGGCGGATGCCCCGGTGTCGCTCGTGCAGCGGATCCGCCAGCAGGCGAAATTCCACAGCATGATCGAATCCGGCGCGATCACCCACGCCTTCGTCGGCGAGGAGCAGCCCTCGGCGGAGGCGATCGCCGCGCTGATGAAGGATGTGTTCTTCCGCACGCAGTCGGCCCAGGTGACCGTGTCGCCGGAGTTCACCTACTGCGACACTTGCCAGCACGCCATGCGCGGGTTGCTGGAAAGCTGCACGCGCTGCGGCTCGGACAAGGTCTGGGGCGAGACGCGAGTGGTGGGCTACTTCAGCAAGATCCAGAACTGGAACAAGTCCAAGCGCTTCGGCGAGCTCAAGGCGCGCCAGCGCGGCCGCTACGCGATCGAGACGTCCGCTGGCGGCAGCGGTGGCGGGGATGTTGAGAAGATGTGTGTGGGTGTGTGAGTCTAAGGTGGCGGGAGCTTCCAGCTCCCCGATCGGGAGCAAGATGCTCCCGCCACTTTGATCAGGGAGATGCGTTATCATGGCTTATAAATTCAGGGTGGATGTGTTCGGCAAGCAGGGATGCGAGAAGTGCGGGGTATTGAACCAGCGGCTGGACAAGCTGCTTGAGAACCCCGAATGGTCGGCGTTCCAGAAGCATTACTGGGATGTCGAGACCGAGAACGGCATGGTGGCCTTTGCCGAGGCCGAGGTGCTGAACCCGCAGCGGATCCCGGCGATGCTGATCCTGCGGCAGGTCGCCGACGGCGGCGAGTTCGAGCCGGTGCCGGGGTTCTCCGGCAGCGAGGAGCACCCGGTGCTCAAGGGCTCTGCCCTGCATGGCTTCCTCGGCTTGCAGACCGACTACGCCGCCAGCGGGGTGATCTCGCCGAAGATGATTGCCGCCTGTCTGGAGGCCGCGGCCGGGCAAGGGGCATGAACCTCTCGCCGGTCCATGCCTGGCTGCAGAATCCGTCGATGGTGGATTATCCGGGACACCTGGCGGCCGTCCTGTTCACGTCCGGCTGCAACTTCGCCTGCGGATTCTGTCACAATGCCGAATTGATGGGAAAGCCCCGCGATGGCGCAACCTGGGAGAAACTGGCGGCGGCCTGCCAGCACTTCGCGGACGACTGGGTGGCGGCGGCGGTGATCACGGGGGGTGAACCGACGCTGTCCGCGGAATTGCCGGCATTGATCCGTTTCCTGAAGAAGCGCGGCTGGCTGGTCAAGCTCGACACCAACGGCTCCAATCCGGACATGCTCGCCACCTGCCTGCCGCTGCTCGACTATGTCGCCATGGATCTGAAGACCGATTTCAGCGGTTATCCGGCCTTGGCAGGGTATGGCGATACGGCAGCCTTGCAGCGGTCGATGACGCTGATCCGTGAGCAGGCGGCGGACTACGAGTTCCGCACGACGCTGATCGAGGGTGTACACGAGGCGGCGACGCTGGCCGCGATGTTGCCGCTGATCGCGGGGGCGAAACGCTACGTGCTGCAACCCTTCATCCCGTCGGAAACGCTGCCCGGAGCGCACTTTCGCACCCTGCTACGAACGCCAACCGGCACACTGGAGGCCGCCCGCGACGTCTTCGCCGGCCATGTTGGCGAGTTGATCGTCCGAGGCGCGTGAGATTGAAAAGCGAATGCGGGAACATCGAGGGAGTCGAGTGAGTCGATGGAAGTCGAGAACGACCGCGACCGCGCTATTTCGACTTTCGACTTTCGATTTTTCGACTTTACCCCACGCCCCTCAGCGCTTGGACAGCACGTCCCGCTCGTAGGCTTCCATCTCGGCGATCCAGTCGCTGCCGATGGCGACGTCGGCCTTCTCGCAGAGTGCATCCCAGACCGCGCCGAAGGGCATGGTCTTGAATCCCTCCATCAGGGCTAGGCGCTGCGCGTTCTTGCCGGCGGACTCGTAGTCCTGCAACTGGCGGGTCGGATCGAGCAGCGCGTAGAGAATGCCCTGGCGCGCGGCGCGTGTGCCGGTGACGTAGGCCCCGATGCGGTTTATCGATGCATCGAAGAAGTCCAGTGCCAGGATCACGCGGTCCCAGGCGTTGCCACGCTGTATCTCCAGGAACACGTTCTTCAGATCGTCGTTGAAAATGACCACGTGGTCGGAATCCCAGCGGATAGGACGGCTGACGTGAAGCAGGATCTTGTCCATGAACGTCAGGTGACTGGAGATCTTGCCGTCAATGGTCTCGGTCGGATGGAAGTGGCCCATGTCGAGACACAGCCCCATCTTGCGGCTGATCGCGTAGTCGGCGCAGAACTCGGCTGAGCTGACCACATAGGACTCCGAGCCGATCCCGAACAGCTTGCTTTCGATAAAGTCCACGCATTTTTTCCGGTCGATTGAGGTGTCCTTCATGATCGCGTCGTACGACGCCATCATCCGTTTGCGCGGGCCCCAGCTATCGGCCGGGATATCCTTGCTTCCGTCCGGGGTCCACCAGTTGACGTAGCAAGGCGATCCCTGGTTCTCGGCCATCGCCTGGGCAATCTTCCGGCAGGCTTTGCCGTGCTTGACCCAGAAGGCGCGGATGGAGGCATCCTGATGCGACAGCGTGAAACCATCCTGTGATTTCGGGTGGGCAAAAAAGGTCGGATTGAAGTCGAGGCAGATTTTTTTCGCCCTGGCCCAGTCCATCCACTTCCTGAAACAGGACGCATCCATCTTGTCGCGGTCGACGAACTTATCGGTTTCAGAATAGCAGGCGTGAACATTCACGCGCTGGACACCGGGAATCAGCGACATGGTCTTGTCGAGGTCGGCGCGGGCTTCCGCGCCATTACGGGCCCGGCCCGGGTAATTGCCGGTTGCCATGATGCCGCCACCGGAGAGTCCGTCTGGCTTGGTTTCAAATCCGCCGACGTCGTCCGACTGCCAGCAGTGCAGCGAGATCGGCAGGGCGAGCGCCTTTTCAATCGCCTTGTCCGTATCGATCCCGAATTTCGCATAGCGCGCCTTTGCCAGTTTGTATGCTTTATCAACGCTCATGATTTGCTTCCTTATGCTTTCAGTTCCTGCTTCCGCCCGTCCATCGGATGGACATTCCAAATACATGCGAATCGAGGCGGTAGTATACAAGAGCGTAGCGCCTTTGCCAGAAAATACGTCTGCCGGGCGCGAGCGGGATGAAAAATCTCGACTGGATTACCGCGTGTGACTACTGTAACCCGCATGAATGACAAACTCGTAAAAGCCATAGCCGTTAAAACACGGATCCGCTTCGCCTTTGTCGAGGCGACGGTAGCCGCCAAGGCGCTCGAGGCCCGGCATCTGTGCGGGCCGGTGGCGGGGGCGGCGCTGGGGGAGGCCGTCACGGCGGTGGCGCTGCTGTCGCTAGACGCCGCCGGCGTGGATGAGGCCGTCATGCTGCGCATGAACGTGTCCGGACCACTAGGCGGGGTGCTTGTCGAGGCCACCGGCGAGGGGGCGCTGCGCGGTTATCCCAACCGGAAGGTGATCGGCGAGCTGGATACGCGGCTGCCGGTCGATACCACGGATGCATGGGGCATGTCGGGGTCGGTCCAGATCGTGACCTCGGTGCCGGGCAAAATTTTGAACCAGGCCGTGCTGAATGTGAATCCTCCGCTGATGCGCTATGTCGTGGCGCGCTACTTCAATCATTCGCAGCAGGTGCCCACGGCCGTTGCCATCCGTGTGGAGGCTGGCAGCGGCGGGCTGATCTCCGCCCGCGGGATGCTTGCGCAACGCATGCCGGACTCGGACCTGGAGGCCTTCGTGAAGGTGCTGGAATGCTTCGAGGATAATCGCGTGGCGGAGCGCCTGGCGGATGCGGACGCGTTCAGCGAGGCGTGGCTGGCCCGTGTGGGGGAGGTGCTGGCGCTGCCAGATATCGAGGTTCGCGACACGCGGCCGCTGATGTTCAAGTGCCGCTGCAACCGGGAGCGGGTGCTGGCGGTACTGAAAACGCTCTCGCGCGAGGAACTCGAATCGCGGGTCGACGAGGGCCAGGACATCACCTGCCACATGTGCGGGCATACCTACAATGCCACACCGGAGGATATACGCAAGCTTCTGGAGCAGCCGGAAACGGCATGAACGGAGTGGAGCATGAAAACGCGAGGCGAGGACCATGTGCCGCCGTTTCCCGGCGACGGGACGACGGCAGGAACGGGAGACGGACGCCGTCGGCATCCGGATGACGCCGAAGCCCTCCGGGCGGCAGTCGAGCAGAGCCTCCAGGTCAGTGCGCAGCGCAATCGCCGCGTCCTCGCCGCCGCGTTGGCCCCGGTTGTCGGAGGGGCCTTGCGCCGGTCTTTCGCCAATGTGTTCAAACGGGCGGTCATCGCCCTCAACCGGTTCCTGGTCCTGACGTTTTCCGCGGACGGCCTGCGCTGGCGTTTCGAGGCGCTGCGCACGGGCAAGACCTTCGAGGCGGTGGTGCGCGAGCACAGCCTGGTCGAACCGGTCACGCAGGTATTCCTGATCCATCGCCGCACCGGACTGCTCCTGGCGCAGATGATGCGGCCAGAGGAGGAGCAGCAGCATCGGGATGGCGATATGGTTTCCGGCATGTTGACCGCCGTCCAGGATTTCGTGCATGACTCTTTCAACGTCCGGGCGGAGGACATGCTCGAGGTCATCCGTGTGGGCGATTTGTCGGTGCTGATCGAACAGGGGCCGCATGCGATCCTGGCGGGCATTGTCTCGCAAAGCTTCGAGCCGCAAGCATTGCGGGACACGTTCCGCCGCGCCCTGATGCAGATTCATACCGAATTCGCGATGGAACTGGAGCACTTCAACGGCGACGTGTCACGGTTTGAACCGGTATGCCCGATCCTTGAGCGCTGCCTGAAACTGAGCCTGGTCAAGGGCGAGGAGCGGATATCGCCGCTGACCGGGGTGTTGCTGGCGGTACCCGTGCTGGCCGGACTGGTGCTGGGCGGCTTGTTCGTGGAAGCGTCGCTGCGCTGGCGTGGATACCTGGCTGCCCTGGAGCACGAGCCGGGAATCGTGGTGCTTGAAAGCGGGTGGCGGGGTGGTATGCGCTCGATCCGCGGGCTGCGTGATCCGCTGGCCATTGACCCGTCGGACCTGCTGCTGGATTTCGGGATGACCAGCGGCGAGGTGCGTGCGGACTGGACCTACTATCAGGCACTTGACGATGCGCTGCTGCTGGCGCGAGTGGAGCGGGTAATCGAGATTCCGGAGACGGTGAACATGGCGATCCGTGACGGGATCATCGTGCTTGATGGCAGTGCCCCCTCCGGGTGGAAGGAGGATGCACGCTGCCGGCTGAACGTGATCCAGGGGGTCCGGGGGTTGCGGATGGAGGCCTTGCAGGAGGAGGGGGACGCGATGCTGGCGGCGTGGGGGCGTTACGTGAGACAACTCAACCAGACGCCCGGAATCGCGGTGCTGGATGCCGGATGGCGCGAGGGCCGTTTCCATATGACCGGGTTGCGCGACCCGCTGGCACCGGATCCGGATGTGCTGCTGGCGGAAGCGGGCCTGGCGGAGGCTCCGGTCACGCGGCAATGGACCGCCTATCAGGCCTTGCATCCGCAACTGGTGCTGGCTCGTGCCGAGCGGGTGCTGGCACCGCCTGCTACCGTCAGCATGGCGCTGCAGGACGGAGTGCTGAATCTCTCCGGTCGGGCCTCGAATGCCTGGATCCGCGAGGCGAGCCTCATGGTGCGCAGCCTGGCGGGGATCGAGCGTGCCGATCTTTCTACCCTGGAGGATTTGGATCTGGCAGCCTTGAAGGCACTGGTGCCGACTTTGGAGGAACTGGTGTTCTTCTTCCTGGCGGACCGGCAGAACATGTGGCCCGGACAGGAACGTAAGTTCAGCGCATTCCTTGAGGCGGTGCGTCATTTCGAGCAGTTGTCGCGCCGTATCGGGATGTCCTATGTGATCGAGATCCGCGGGCACGCGCCAGCCTCCGGGGATACCGAGGTCGCCCGGCAGGCCAGCCTGGCGATTGCCGAACGGTTCTATGCACGCCTGCAGCAGGGTAACATCAACATGGAACGGTTTACCCGGCAAGGTGCCGGCGGCGATGCCGCTCCTGCGGTCGGCGAGACCGACGCGCGCCGGCGGGAGGCCCACGTCTCATTCCTTGTGCGCGAGGCCGAGTAATCGCTAGGGCTATCAACGCATCTCCCCGCATCTGGATGCGAAATCGACTTACGGAGCTGGCGCGACAGATATACTGCCGCGTTGCTATTTGGCGTTGGATTCCGCTTTGGCACCCGCGTCCGGTTTGGTCGCTTGCGCAATGACCTCGCTCAGCTTGGCTTCAAAAACAGCCCTCGCCGCACGTTGCCGGGCTTCCGCCTCCGCCTCGCGCGAATTAGCCTTTATCTTGCCCATGCCAGTTGATTTTTTTTTCGCCTTCTGATCCTCCTGCAGGTTATCGAGGCTGCGATAGCGTTTCTCGTCGGCCTGCTCCTTTTTGCCGAACGTACCTACCTTCGTGTATTGCGTCAGTGCCAGGACCTTCTGCGGAAACGGCTTGCCCCTTGTCGATTCATCCTTCTGCCAGGCAGCCTTGGCCAGATCCGCGGCTTTGGAGGCGTGTTTCGCCTGCTTCTGCTGATCGGCAAGTACCTTCTGGAAGTCAGCGTCCTCCATCACCTCATACTGGACATCCTTGTCCCATGCCTTGATTTTCACGACATGGTAACTCTCTCCAGCCTGCGCCAGCCCTGTCACCACCAGCACCAGCCCTCCCATCAGCAACCCCTGCATCCGTTTCATATGAACCTCTCCTCCTTTTTACCTTCTGTCACCGTTGACAGCTCGTGTAGTTGCCTCATTCTATAACTGATCCGTGGACATTGGGGCGGGGTGGAAAACGAAACCACTGGCGAAAAGACGTGTCTTTCTCTGGCCGCCGGCCGCCGGTGGCGTAGACGATGCCGCCGGCCAGGCTCCAGAAAAAGGTGATGGCATAGACCAGCAGCGAGAGGGTGACGGCACGCGAGCGCGGCACGTTGAATTCGGGAACACCCAGGAGCATCTGCGCGGCCGCGTCGCGTGTCCCCAGCCCGCCGGGGGTAAGCGGCAGGGCGGCAATACCGTTGATGACGGGGAACAGGGTCAGGTAGGTCCCGAATTCGGCGGCGGCCTGGATGGCGGGGGGGCGCGGCGGGTCCGTCTCGGGGATGGTGCGGATCTGCAGGCCGGCCCCGAGCAGGTAGGCGGCGAGGATCAGGAAGACGTGGTTGGCCATCGATAGCAACAGGGTTTCGGTCATCAATCCGCGATGGGTCATGCAGGTGTGGAAGGCGCGATAGAGCTGGCTGAGCACACCTCCCAGGCGTGCGGTGGTTTCGAGGTTGCGGAACCAGGCGGACTTTTCAAACAGGTTGCGCCGGAAAACCATCACGAGGATCAGGACGAGCAGGACCGCGCAAGCCGCCAGCGCATAGGCCACCACCCGTGTCTCGCGATAGCGCAGGAAGAAATCCAGCCGGGCGAGCAGGGCTGCCAACGCGATGACGAAAAGCGCCAGCATGCCGATCATTCGGTCAATGAAGACGCTTGCCGCCGCTGCTGTCTGGCTATGGGGGAAGTGCCTGGCCACGCCGAACGCCTTCACGGCATCCCCCCCCAGGGAGCCGAAGAGGAATGCGTTGAAGAACTGGCCGGTAAACGTCAGGCGCAGTGTGCGGGCGAATGAAAGGCGCATGCCTGTGGCGGCGAGGATGCGCTGCCAGCGCCGCGTGGCAGCCGTGAGGCAGCCGAGAAAGCATAGCGTGGCGGCGGCCCCGAACGGCCAGCGGCGGGCGATGGCGCGCAGGGCATCGAGCACATCCGCGCGGTTCTCCATCTTCAGGAACAGGATGGCAATCAACCCGCCGGCCAGCGCGAGCTGCAGCAGCGAGAGCCAGAGGCGGCGGCTACGTGCGGACGGCATGCAGGACCTCCCGTAGCGTCTCGCGCAAGTCGACCTGCTGCCGCCATCCCGTATCCCGGTTGATCAAGGCCGTATCCAGCACGGGGGTCCGGTCGGTGGGACGGAATTTGGCGGGATCCACCTCGATACGCGGGGTCACGCCGGCGATCTCGGCGAGTGTCTCCAGTATCCAGCGCACCCGGACGCGGTCGGGTGCGGCCACGTTGTAGGCCTTGCCCGCCTCGCCGGATTCGATCAGCAGGCGATAGGCGCGCACCACATCGCGCACATCCATGAAGGAGCGCTCGCTGTCCAGGTTGCCGACGCGGATCGGTTGTTCCTCGCCAGCGGCGAGTGCCGCGATCTGCCTGGCAAAGGCGGGCACGACAAAATCCGTGTTCTGGCCGGGACCGGTGTGGTTGGCGGCGCGCGCGGTCATGGCGTGCATGCGGTAATCTTGGGCATAGGCCAGCGTCATCAGGTCGGCGGCCGCCTTGGACACGGCATAGATGCCGTTGGGACGCAGCGGCGCGCTTTCGCCCACCGGCGTGTCCGCGGGCGGTGAGCCGTAGACATAGGCGGTCGAGGCGAGCAGGAAACGGGCGCCGGGGGCCTTTTCGCGCAGCGCCTCCAGTATATGGGCGGTGCCCAGGATATTCGTATTGAGCATGATTTCGGGATGCAGCCTCCCGACGGGGGGAGAGGCGATGCCGGCCAGATGGATGCAGGCATCTGGAGCGATGGACGCCACCGCTCCCATGACGGCGGCACCATCCGTGATGCTGCCGATCACCATCTGTCTGACACCCTCTGGGGTGTTATCCGCCGCGAGATCGAATCCGGCCACTTGATGGCCGGCAGCCAGCAGCTCGCGGGTCAGGAAGTGACCGACAAAGCCACCAATGCCGGTAATGAGGACAATCATGGGAATGGCACCTGCCGGTTATGAAAAGACCGCAGGCTTCCCGATCAGAATCGGGAAGCCTGCGGTGAGTACTTATACAACTGAACGACCGGACATCATGCGCGAGCGTGCGCGTGCCGACTTCCGACGTTTTTTCTCGCTGGGTTTCTCATAGTAGCGGGTGGCACGCAACTGCTTCATCATGCCCTCCTTGTCCATGATCTTCTTCAGACGACGAAGGGCGCGCTCCACGGCTTCCCCCTTCTTCAATTTGATTTGAATCACTGCTTAAATCACCATCCCTTCGCGACCCGGGCGCGTTGTTAACGTTGCTCCCGTCGGTCGTATGGCAGGGAAAACTACGGGAAGACGGTACCCTTGTCAAGATAGTTTTGGCCGCTTGACTTTCGACGGGTAGATGGGCATTGTGATTAAGTGTGTGTCTAGGTGTGAGTGTGTGTGGTGTTGATCAAGTAAAGAAAGGGCTAGTGTCATGATTGCACGTATGGGTCAATGGGTTGTTGGCATGTTGTCGGCGCTGGTGCTGTCGGTGCTGCCGGTGCAGGCGGTGGAGCGGATCTGCTCGGTGTATATGGAGAGCCCTTCCTCGCTGCAGATGCAGGTTCAGCTGGCCTCGCAGGTGTTCGAGGCACCGGAACTGGGCATGTTCCCGATGATGATGACGATGATGGTGCCGGGTGGTAGCCAGGTCAACATGTCGGAGCCGGTCTCGCTGCATGTCTTCGATATCGGCGGAGGTCGCACGGCGGGTCTGGTTGAACTGACGCCCGCGACAACGGCGGAAATGTTCCTGAAGTCGCTGACGGCGGCCAGTGGCGTGCCGCTGGTGCCTGCGGTCGATGGCCGCTACACGTTTGAAGGCGGTGTGGCCCAGGTACGCGGGGCGCGCCTGCTTCTGGCCAAGACGGCGGCGGAACTGGATGCCTGCACGGGCGGGGCGGTGCCGGCATTGCCTCCGATGCCCGCGATTCCGGGCGTTATCCGGGTCGCCATGGCACCAGCCGCCGTGGTCCCGATGCTGGATGGCATGAAGGCGCAATGCGTCAGCGCGATGGCGGCTGGCGGCCCGGATGCCGCGCAGGCGCAGGACATGATGGAGATGGTCTTCGGTCTCTACACCCGTACGCTGGCGCAGATCAACACGCTGAACATCGGCATCGCCGTGCAGCCGGAAGGCTTGTTGATGCGTTCGCAGATCGTCCCGGTCAGCGGCTCGACCGTCGCCGGCATCCTGGCGACGATGCAGCCTGCCGATCCCTCGCATCTCTCCTTCGTGCAGAAGGGGACGCTGTTTGCCATGGCATCGGGGGCGTACACGCTGCCGGATCAGTTGAAGCAGCAGCTTGTCTCGCTGTATATAGAGATGATCAAAACCTCGCCGCAGGCGGCGGGAATCGACACGGCCGAGTTGTCATTCGCGATGCGCGAGTCGATCGAGTCGCTGGGTGCATCGATGGCGTGGTCGGGCGAGATGACGCCGGACGGCAAGTCCTTCCTGATGCAGGGGGCGATGGGTATCGTGCCTGCCGTCTCGTACCTGGAGAAGATGGTGGCCCTGTCCAACCTGCCTGCCATGAAGGCCCTGACGTCCCAGTCCGGGGTTCGCATCGGCGAGGCCGGCAAAAGGATGTACAAGGATTACCCGGTCTATCACTGGAGTTTCTCGATGGATGAAGCCGCGTTGCGCAAGCAGATGGGGGCCGGAGCGCAGGATATGGACGAGAATGCCTTCGCCGCCGTTAGCAGGATGATGCAGGTTTTCGGTAGTGGTTACGACTATGCGGCCACGCCGAAGGGGGTCACGTTCGGTCTGGGATCGACGTCCATGGTGGAGCAGGCCTCGGACCGCCTGATGGCCGATGGCGCGGACGTGTCGGAGTCCGCCCGCATCCGCACGTTGCTTTCGCCGGCGTCGGCACCGGTTGCACTTGGCCGTTTCGGGCTGCTGGATGCCGTGCGCACGGGCGCACGGATGGCAACGGAAGTGGCGGGTGCCCCGCTGCCCGCGGCCGTGGCGGCATTGCCGGCTGGCGAGGGCATCGTCTTTGCCGATTGGATCACGGGTAGCGAGGTCAACTCCGCCCTGCTGATCCCGGCCTCGGACATCAAGGCCCTTTCGCACATGGCGAAAAGCATGCAGGCGGCAGCGCAGGCTACAGCGATGGAAGAGGAAGAGGCTGTGATCGAGGAACTGCCCGTGGAAGAGGCCGTGGCCGAGGAGAAATAGCCCGGCGAAACCCCGCCTCGCCAGCGGGTCTCTGGCATGGCTGGCCGAACGCGGCTGGATGGGCACTTCCGCTGGTCTTCAGCGCCAGCGGCGGTGCGCCCACAGGTACTGTTCCGGGTATTGCCGGATCGCGGATTCCAGCTCGTGGGTAAGCAGGTCAAGCACGGCTTTCACGTCGGTCTGGCGGTTGCCGCTGCGGGGTGCCTCGATAGGCGGCGGTGCTTTGAACAGGAAGCGTCCGGGGCCTGTCTTCACGCAGAATCCGAAGCACAGCGGGGCACGTGTGATCAGGTGCAGCAGGGCAGGGGACGTATGCGTCGAGGCGGGCCTGCCGAAAAAATCGATCATCATCCCCCGCTTCACGGGTGCGTACTGGTCCACCAGCAGGGCCAGCGCCTCCCCCTCCTTGATGGCACTGAGGAAGCGGGTCATGTCGAGATCGTGCTTCGGGGTCAGCCGGAAACGGTGGCGCGGTTTGCGGCGTTGCACCAGACGGTCGGCGTACGGGTTGTTCATGCGGCGGGTGATGCCGACCACCGGCTTGATGGTGGAAAGGAACTGGGCGGCGATCTCCCAGTTTCCAAGGTGGCCGGAGGCCAGGATGAGCCCTTTGCCAGGTGCTTCCAGCACGCGCATGCATTCGGGGGCGATATCCATTTGCACCAGGTCGCGCCACTGGTCGTGCTCAAGCAGTTGGTCGGACTTGATCGAATCGACAATGACGCCGGCAAAATGCTGGAATGAGGCTTTGGCGATACGCCGCACGTCCCGCTCATCGGCTGCGATCCCGCTGCGGCGGATGTTCTCGCAGGCGGTGTTGCGCCGGGCGGTGTCGGCCGCGTAGGCCAGTGACCCGAAACCGCTGGCCAGCCTTGCGGCGGCGGAGGGCGGCAGGCGGTCGACCACGGCCAGCGCCGGATAGACCAGCGCCATCTCCCCCAGGTGCCTGATTTTGCGGAGCGCCCCGCTCACGCCTGGAGTTCTTCTTCGAGGAAATCAGCCAGTTCGCCGACCGTGTTGACGTTGACCAGTTCCTGTGCCTCGAATTCGATGCCGAATGCCTGCTGGACATCGAAGATCAGGTCCAGGATGGAGAGCGAGTCGAAGCCGAGCTCGCCAATCGTGGTTTCCTCCGTGATCGATTCCCAGTCCATGGGTACCGGAGCGGACGTCTCCATGGTCTCTTTCAATTTTGCCAGTATATCCTCGCGAATCATAGTGTGCCTCTTCCTTGTGGTGTTGGTTTCTCGATTGCCTTGGTGACATACTGTTGAATAAGACCGCCTTGTGTCAAGCGGATTGCATCGATTATTGTCTTGAGGCGCTGTCTATTATCCCCTATCGTTCCCGCTTTCCCAATACCAATACCGAGGATGAATCTTGCGGGAGACGATGGCGTGAATGCGACAGAGCCGGAACTGTCATTTGTGAGCAGCTTGCAGCAAAGCTGTTTCTGTCCGTGCCTGAAAGGGCACGACAAGGTTGCCGTGATTACCGAGCTGGTGGATGAACTGGCCCGCAACGGACTGCTTGGCGACCGAGATGGCGTACTGGCATCCGTGCTGGAACGTGAGGCACTGATGTCGACCGGGATGCAGTCCGGCATCGCGCTGCCGCACGGCAAGCACGTCTCGGCAGCGGGCCTGGTCAGCGTGATCGGTGTCAGTCCGGCTGGCGTGGAGTTCGAGTCGCTCGATGGCCAGCCGAGCCGTGTTTTTGTCATGACGGTCTCGTCCCCGAATACCGTTGGCCCGCACTTGCGCTTCCTGGCGTCTGTAGGCAGGCTGCTGGGACGCGCCGAGATCCGCGACGCCGTCCTGGCGGCAACCGACAAGGCCGCGCTGATGCGGGCGCTGGCGTAGTGGGGGCGGCCAGACGGCTTATGCTCGGTGGTCGGACAAGGGTGTCACGACCTACTTTTATGAGGCAGTCCCGTGAAAACGTATGACACAGAATGCCCGGACGCGCCTGAAGGCAGCCACCGCTCGCGCTGGCATTGGACCAGCCTGCTGCGCATGACCTTCGGGGTGCTGTTCCTTGTGCTCGGCGTGATCGGGCTGTTTTTACCGGTCTTGCAAGGGATCCTTTTCCTGGTGGTCGGTGTCGCCCTGCTGGCGGATCATATTCCGGTCTTTGCGCGCATCCGCAACGCGATCTACCGGCGGTTGCCGCGCGTCGAACATGCCGTTCACCGTGTGCGCGAGCGTTGCCGCCGCCGCTTCAAACCGTAGGTGTCCGGCGTCGCAGGTAATGCGGTGAGTCCCCTTGTTCCCCGTAGCCGACCTGCTCGCCGACCGAGGCGATGCGCCCCTCGAGACAGAACCGGCACATCCCCGCGTTCTCGTCCAGGCAGGGCTTGCCGTCGTAGAGCTGGTAGCCTTCACGGTACTTGGTATCGGTCAGGTTCGGCATGATGATGTTGGCCCCGGCGGCCAGTCCTTGCTCGCGGCCTTTCGGATCCAGGGCCTGCAGGGCCGTCGTGGCCGCGATGTTGACATCCTCCAGCGCGATGCGAGTGAGCGCGATCATGGTCAGGCCCCGCCGCAGTTGCCGTTTGCGATCGAACGTGGCGAGCGTGCCTGCCATCGGTGTTTGCGAGTGCGGGATAAACGGCCCCATCCCGATCATGTCGATATCCTCCCTCTCGAAAAAGCGGATGTCGTTGACCAGATCCTGCGCGGTCTGCCCCGGCAGGCCGATCATGACCCCGGTGCCGGTCTGGTAATCCAGTTCCCGCAGGTCGTGCAGGCACTGCAGGCGCACCTCGTGACTGTGGTCCTCCGGATGGAGCGAGCGGTACAGTTCGGGGTTGGAGGTCTCGATCCGCAGCAGGTAGCGTTTCGCGCCGGCCGCCCGCCAGCGGCGGAACGTGTCGCGACTCTGCTCGCCAAGCGAGAGCGTCACGCCGACTTCGCCGTTGGTTTCCTCCCGGATCCGCAGCAGCAGGTTCTCGATCTGCGCGACAAAGGCGGTGTTCTGGCGTTCGCCCGATTGCAGCACGATGGACCCGTAGCGCTGCTGCCAGGCCCAGCGGGCGGCGGCGATCACGTCCTCGTCCTCGACGGTATAGCGCTTCACGTTGCGGTTGTCGCGCCGGATGCCGCAGTAGAGGCAGTTCTTCTCGCAGATGTTGCTGAACTCGATGATGCCCCGGTAGTAGACCTTGCGTCCGACAGTCCGGCATTTGACCTCGTAGGCCTGTGCATAGAGGGAGGCGAGGGCGGTGTCGTCATCGGTCTCCAGCCACGTGATCATCTCCCGGTCGGTTATAGGCGTTTGCATGGATGGAATCTACCAGACCCCGAATGACGATCCAAGCCTTTTTGCGCCGGGGTTTTACGGTCTCGGCAGGCTACAACCCCAGCACGGCTTATCGAGCGAGAATCGTCAGGTTCTGACGGAATTGACCTTACTTTAGGCAGCCGGCCTGCCAGAGGGTGGCGGGGGCGAGTGCCGATGGTATTTCCGCTTCCCTGCGCGCTGGTGTCCAGTGGTGTTCGGCGGCCATGACATCGGCGGCGAGTTGTACCTGTTGCCTGTCCGCGGGATCGGCGGTGGCCATGCCGGTGCGGCGGTAGAGCAGGTCGCCGAGTGTCAGCGGCATCTCGTTGCGGATGATGAACAGCAGCTCTGCGCGTAGCAGGGCGTCATGATCGTCAAGCGGCAGGTGCTCGGTCTGCGCCAGCTTGAAAATGGCTTCCGCTTCGGTGCCGTAGAAGGCCAGCAGGCGGTCGCGACTGCCTGCCGGTACGTCGGGATGGGCGGTTGCGGCCGCTCGCTTGAAGGTTTCAAGATCGGCGATGTCGCCGCCCGGAAGCGGGGTCTTGGCGGTGCGCGATGGCTGCAGCGGTTTGCCGAATCGCGGGGCGAGTTTGCTGATGACGGTCTCGGCCACGCCACGGGCGGTGGTGTATTTGATGCCGAGCACGGAGGCCAAGCCCTCGATGCCGTCGGCGTGGGCATGGTCGACAAAGCGGTAGTGTCGCAGTAGTTTGGGTTCCTGATCGGGCAATGGGGGCTGCCGGCAGGGCAGGATGCCGGCATGGATCGCGAGGATGTCGTCGCGTGTGATGCGCACGTCCGGCAGGCAGGTGTTCAAGGCGTCGAGGTAGGCGTTTATGTCGTCATCGGTCACGGTCAGCTTGTCTGCCGATCCCGGGTGGGCGCGGTAGTAGGTGCCGGCCATGGTGACGCCGCGCCAGGGGACGAAGAAATACAGACGGCCGTTACCCTTGGCTTGCAGGCCGGCGGCATGGGAGGTCACCGGCCAGTTACGGATAATGATGTTCATCGCCAGTGCCAGATGGGTGGTCTTGAAGTCGACCGGCCTTCGGAGGCTGGCCAGCAGTTCCGGTTCCCAGGGACCGGCGGCGTTGATCACCATGCCAGCGCGGATGGGGAACGCCTCGGAGCCAGGGGTGGCAAGATCCTGCGCGGTGATGCCGGTGACGCGGTTGCCTTCCATGATGAAGCTTCTGGCCTGCACGTAGTTGGCTACCACGGCACCCGCGTCGGCGGCCGCCTTGATCATGCCGATTACCAGTCGCTCGGTATCGAGCGCGAGCGCGTCGTGCCAGATGGCGGCCCCGGTCACCGGCTCGCCGTGCATGGAGGGCAGCACCTGGAGACAGTGCTCGCGTGAGAGGGTCGTGCCCATCGGAATCCGGCGCTGCGGGTCAAGACCAATATTGCGGTTGAAGCTGATGATGTCGTTGGCCAGCATGCCGATGGCCATGACGGGGCGGCTTTTCATCGTCAGTCCCCGGGTCGGCATGATGCAGGGCATCGGCGCGACCAGGTGGGGGGCGGTCTTGAGCAGGTGGTGGCGTTCGCGGATGGATTCGAGCACACGCGGGATATCGGCCTGCTGTAGGTAGCGCAGTCCGCCATGGATGATCTTGAGGCTGTTGGCGGAGGTGCCGCTGCAGAAGTCCGCCTGTTCGACCAGCGCGGTGGTTAGGCCTCGACTGCTTGCTTCGCGGGCCAGGGCGGCACCGTAGATTCCTCCGCCAATGACAAGTAAATCGAACCGTCTGTTCTCAAGGGCGTTGATATCACGCTTCATCGGGGTTCCTTTCCGGGGATTGTGAGCAGCAGGGTGACATAGGTATCGTGATCAAGCTGGCGTCGGCGGTGGCGGCGTTTCCCGTCATGCGCCTGGATACGCCGTGGATTTTCGGCGGAAGCGGTGACGAGGATGAAATGGCCGATGGTTTCCCCATCGGCAGGCGGGATGAACAGGATCGGCAGTAAACCGGATTCGATCGCCGCCTTGATGGCGACTTCATCCAGTCCCTTGATTTCGGCGTGCAGCCCGTACGCCTCGGCCACATCCGCCAGCAGTTCGGGTGTGCTGCCATCGAGAGCCGGAACAAAGGCTTTGGCCGTCAGATCCTCGAACTCATACGGGATCGTAAAATAGTCCAATGCCATCGCTAGGCAATTCACACCGCAAAGGTTCGGGCTTGGTTGCGGGCGGAACGGCACGTCAAGTGTATGCTTGGGCAGGGTCATGCAGCCGTTCAGCAGAATGGCGAAAGCGAGCAGCACTACTCGAATCAAAGCGGATCGGTCCATAGCCAGCCGGGTTGTCTAGTTTACATTACGGGCGCAGCGGAAGCCGACATGCGGAGCATAGGCGTGCGCCAGGCCGCTGCCACGACTGGCGGTCCGCAGCAGATCGGGCGTGTTGCGGTAGGATCCTCCGCGCATCACCCGGTGGGTCAGGCCGGGGACATCCGCCTGCTGGATGCAGGGATTGAGCGGCGAACGGTTCTTGAGCGCGTCGTAGGCCCGGTTGAAATACCAGTCCTCGCACCATTCCCAGGCGTTCCCCGCCATACCGTAGAGCCCGTTCGGGTCAGGCGGGAAGGCCTTGACCGGGTTGGTCCAGCGCCAGCTGTCGTCCTTTTCCCCGTCCCGCGGCATGAAGTTGGCCTGCGGTGCCGACTCGGTGGCGGACGCGAACGTGTTGCCCCATGGGTATGCCGTTTTGCGCATGCCGCCCGCGGCGAACTCCCATTCCGACTCCGTCGGCAAGCGGTAGCCGTTTGCCGCCCGGTCGGTCGTGATGCTGCCGTCGCGGTTGAGCTTGTAGACCGGCTGCAAGGATGACTTCCGGCTACGCCAGTTGCAGAATTCTGCCGCATCGTTCCAGGACACGCAGACGACAGGATCGTCCGGCTGCTGCGGGAATCCGGGATTCATCCATGTGGTGGTGGCACCGGTTATTTCGGCGGTGGTCTCGTAGCCGCTATCACGCACGAAGGTGGCGAACTGGGCGTACGTGACCTCGGTTGCATCCAGGAGGAAGGGGGACAGGGTCACAGTGATCTTCGGCGTCTCGTCGGTCATTCCAGTGTCGCCGCCGCCTTGGACGAACGTGCCGCCCGGTATGTGAATCAACCCGCAGAGAGCCGGGGGCAAGCTGGCGGAAGGTGTGAGCGGGGGTGGAAGCGGACCGTCGCCTGCCATGATCGCTTCGATGTCGCGAAGCGCGATCTCGAGGATTGACTGGCTTGCTGCCGGTTTGAACGCTACCTGGTCACGGGTGGGTTTGCCGGCAAGGCTGCCGCGTCCGGTATCATACAGGAATGTGTCATTGCCGGTCCGAATGATCTTCCGCAGCGTGTCCACCGCTACCCGGTCACGCGGGGCGTGCTTGTCTACCGGGGCAAACGGTATGTGGTCAGCGGCAAAGGTGCCGGTGATGATGTCGCCCCGCATCATGCGGATGCGAACCGCGTTACCGGCTTGCCGGACATAGGTCGGCAGGGTGAAGGTTGCTGCCATAGCGTTCGTGACGACACGGTTGGTGATCGACTCCGGCAGTCCAGCTTCCCGCCAGGAAGTCGATGCGGTGACGATGACGTCACCGTTGGTGGTTGTGATGACGGATGTGACATCGTCTTCCATCTGGTGGATCGTGCTGATCTGATCGTTTTGCAGGTCGATCTTTCCCCATGGCAATTTCAGAGACATGGCGGTGGACGTGGGCTCCCCGGCGCTTTCGCTTGTCCGGCCGCGAAGCCAGCCGAACAGGGGGCTTGAGGGTGGTTCCGGGCGGCTGTCATCGGATTGTGTGCCGGGGGTTGGTGCCGGTTGCTCTACAAGCTGATCCAGGACTACCGATGGCACTACCGCCTCCGGATCCGGTATGATCATGCCGCTTTTCTGGTTCGATTCGGTGGTGCGGATGGAACTGCTGAATTTGATCTTCTCGATCTGCTCCCAGGCGAGTTCTATCTTCTGCCCGCTGGCGATCAGGCTGATCTCAACTTTCGTTGACAGGGGCTTGCAGAGTATCGGGGCTCCACGTGATGGCGTATACACCCATCGGCTATTTATTGTCCGGGTGACGGAACTGCTATTCTCCGGGAAAATGGCTTCTCCCTCCGTGGTTTCGACTAGGGTTCCTGGCGCGTACGGAACCCCCGCTAGGATACCACCGTCGGAAAGGGAGAAAACGGAGGCGGCATAAGGCAACGGCAATTGTGCCCGTACCGGTTCCTGGGCCACCTGCAGCAGGGATTTCACGGCAACGACTTGGGGGGGGCCGTTGTGATCGTGGAGCAGCCACTTGAAATCCGGACGCCCCTTGAAGCTATCGCCATAGATGGTGTTGATCGTGCCTTGACCTCGCCATCCTTGCGGGATGGTGAACGATGCAACGAAGGTGGATGGCAGCGAAACCCGTCCGAACGGGGTGTTGAACGCCAGGATCTGCAGGGGGGCGGATGATGACGTCGCCGTGCCGTCCGCTTGCTCCAGCCGGAGCTGTTGTTTCGGGGCGTCGCCGCTCTCGCGGGACATGTCGCTGGCGACGGGGAGGATGCCGAGGATATCCGTGTACGCGATCGTGAGCTTGCTGCCCGACATGTTCTCGCATGAGAAGCTGCGCTTTCTCAGCGCCCACGGAAGCTGGTAGACGTGTCCCGATTTAAGGCGCAGGAAAATGGAATCGGGAAACTCCTGCCCATCGGGTATGGCGAATTTTATAGCGCTCACCGTGCCGAGGGGGATCTCGTCCTTGCCTGATTCCAGTTGAACCGGCAAGGCGACGGTTGCCGGATTAATGATGGCGGTGCTCTCGTCTTTGAACAGGATTTTGTAGCCATGATAGGCAGAGGAGTGCGGCGTGCTCGCCCCGGTTAGCGAAATCGAGCGTATCACCCGGTTTACAGCGTCCAGCGTCATCGTGGCCTGCTCGCCTAGCAAGGCGGTTGCCAGCTTGCCTGCGCCGACGGACCAGCGTTCGCCGTTTGCCAGCGTGGTGACAGCTTTATCACCCGATTCGGCGACGGAAACGGTGGCAATGTCGCGGGCGTGCAGCTTGAGCCTGCCGGCGATAGTGTCGATCGAGATCAGGTTGTCCTCGATACCGAGGCGGTGGCTGGTGCCGTCGCGGAACACCAGCGTGGCGTTCAGGACCGGATTCCAAGAGTCCTGTGACCAGGCCAGCGGAGCACCAGCCAGCAGGGCGATGGACAGGATCGCGGCATGGCGTTTCGTTTTCCTCAAGTACGGGGTCGTCATGGGGGTTTCAATCCTTCTTTTCTGGGTTGAGAGAGGGGGGATCGTCCGTCCGGGATCTATCGCAATCCCGTCCAGTCAGTGCCGCCGCCGCATCCTTGCGGATCAGCGTCCATAGCACCGCCTTGAGTTCCGGGGCGCGTCTGGCGAGTGCAAGCTTTTCGAGCGCATGGACTTCATGACGGATCTCGTCTGCAGGCAAGGGCGGAGGTTGCCGTCGGAGCACGTTGATCTTGGCGATCTCCGTCGGGCGCAGCTCCTCCCCGTAGGTGACCAGTTCCTCGTGCATCTTCTCGCCGGGGCGGAGCCCGATGACGCGGATCTCGATATCGCGGTCCGGCTCGAATCCGGAGAGGCGGATCATGTTGCGGGCTAGTTCCATGATGTTGACGGGGGTCCCCATGTCCAGCACGAAGATATCGTTCTTGCGTGCCATGGCACCGCAGTGCAGGACCAGTTGCGCGGCTTCGGGGATAGTCATGAAATAGCGGGTCATTTCGGGGTGGGTGACCGTGACCGGACCCCCTTCGTGGATCTGGCGGCGGAAGGTGGGGATGACGCTGCCGTTGCTGCCGAGTACGTTGCCGAACCGGACGGCGGCGAAACACGTCGGGCAGGACTCCGGCATACTGGAGACGACCAGTTCGCAGATGCGTTTGGATGCACCCATGATACTCGACGGGCGCACGGCCTTGTCGGTGGAGATCATGACAAAGCGATTGACCCCGTTGGCGCAGGCCGCCTCGGCCAGATTGCGCGTGCCGATTATATTGTTCAGTACGGCCTGCTCGGGATGGGCTTCGAGCATGGGGACATGCTTGTAGGCGGCGGCGTGGTATACGCGTGTCGGGCGGTTGCTTGTGAAGACGTCCCGTACCGCCTCTCCATTCTTGATGTTGCACAGCAGTGATTCGGTGAGAAGGTCCGGGTGCTTCTTGCGGATGTCCTGCTCGATCTCGAAGAGCGGGGTTTCCGCCGAGTCGAGCAGAAGCAGGCGGGCGGGGCCGAATTCGGCGATCTGGCGGGAGAGCTCGCTGCCGATCGAGCCTCCGGCACCGGTAATGAGGACGGTTTCCCCCTGGAGGTCGGCGCGCACGGCGGTTGCATCCAACCGTACCGGGCGGCGCCCGAGCAGGTCCTCGATCTCGACACAGCGAATCCGCTGCACCTCGATCTGGCCGGTGGCGATGTCGCAGAACGACGGCAGTATACGGAACTCGACATTCAGGCCCCCGCAAGCCTGGATCACGTATTCCGTGAGTTCCTTCGGGGGGTCGGAAATGGCGAAAAGCACATCGCTGACCTGGTGAGTGCGTATGCACTCGGCGATCCGTCTGCGCGGGCCGAGCACAGCTACGCCATGAATCAGCCGGCCCTCCTTGCGCGGGTCGTCATCGATGAAACCGATAACGGTGTTGTTGTTGCCGCGGTGTTCCTGCACGATGCTGCGGACGGCAATCTCGGCGGCATCGCCGGCGCCGATAATCAGGAACCGCCGGCCGCCGGGTCGCCGTCCCGACTCGATCCTGAACTCGCGATACAGGCGGACTGACAACCGGATGCCGCTGAAGAAGACCATGCTGAGAAGGGCATCGATGATGTAGACCGAGCGTGGAATCCGGTGCCCCCAGGCCAGCATGGTCAGGGAGACGAACAGCAGCGTGTAGATCGTTACCGCTTTCGTCAATCGCATCAGATCATGTGCACTTACATATCTCCAGAGCCCGGTAAAAACCTTGTAGTGGATTAGCATGGCTATTTTCAGGACCACCGCCAGTGGCAGCGAGGCCAGCCAGACCGCGCGCATGTTGACCGGCAGGTTCAGGGTATCGAACCGGATGACGAACGCGACCGAATAGGCGGCGGCCGCCAGCAGGGCGTTGACGAACCAGACCAGTGGCTGGCGGTGCTGCAGGGCGGCCTTCTTGAGTAGGCGTATAAACGTGTTCAGAAACGTGTTCAATGCGCATCCTTATCTGTGCGCGTTCCTGACCGGAGGTGCGACCGGGTCTCGTATTCAAGCTGGTTACGCAGGTACTGGCCGTACTGGCTTTTGCCGTAGCGCTCGGCAACACTGAGCAGTTCCGCGTCGCTGATCCATTTCCGGTGCCAGGCGATTTCCTCGGGGCAGGCGATCTTGAGCCCCTGGCGTTTTTCGATCGTGGATACGAAGGTCCCGGCCTCCAGGAAGGACTCGTGGGTGCCGGTATCCAGCCATGCCATGCCGCGGCCCATGACCTTGACGTCGAGCTGGCCAGCCTGCAGGTAATGTTCGTTGACGGTGGTGATCTCGAGTTCGCCACGCGCCGATGGCTTGACCCCACGCGCGATCTCCACGACCTGGTTGTCGTAGAAGTAAAGTCCGGTCACGGCATAGCGCGACTGTGGAGCCGGCGGTTTCTCCTCGATGCTGGTGGCGCGCCCTTCGTCATCGAAGGCGACGACGCCGTAGCGCTGCGGATCGGTGACGGGATAGGCGAATACAGTTGCCCCTGATTTCTGGCGGGCGGCATCAGCAAGCATGGCCGTCAGGGTGTTGCCGTAGAAGATGTTGTCGCCGAGGATCAGGGTGACGTTGTCGCGGCCGATAAAGTCCTTGCCGATGATGAAGGCCTGCGCCAGACCGTCCGGCGAGGGTTGGACCGCGTATTGCAGGGAGATGCCCCACTGCGAGCCGTCGCCGAGGAGCTTCTCGAACATCGGTGTGTCCTGCGGGGTGCTGATCACCAGGATCTCGCGGATACCCGCCAGCATCAGGGTGGTCAGCGGGTAATAGATCATGGGCTTGTCGTAGATGGGCAGGAGCTGTTTGCTGATTACCAGTGTGATCGGGTGTAGCCGTGTGCCAGCTCCGCCGGCCAGGATGATACCTTTGCGTTTCATGTGTTATTTCCCTCCCAGGCGTTCACCTGCGTATTTGTTTTCCCGGATCGGCCGCCACCACCAGTCATTGTCCAGATACCAGTCAACGGTGGCGTGGATGCCGGTATCGAAACCATATTGCGGTTTCCAGCCAAGTTCGGTCTTCAGGCGTGTCGCATCGATGGCATAGCGCAGGTCGTGGCCGGGCCGGTCCGTGACAAAGTGGATCAGGTTCCTGTGCGGTAGGCCGCAGGCTCGCGGGCGGCGTTCATCCAGGATGTCGCAGATCGTCTGCACAACCTGCAGGTTGGTGCGCTCGTTGCTGCCGCCTACATTATACGTGCGGCCGGGGGTTCCCTTTCCAAGCACCAGGCAAAGGGCGCGCGCATGATCCTCGACATGCAGCCAGTCGCGCACGTTCTCGCCGCGGCCGTAGACCGGCAGCGGCTTCTCGTCGAGCGCGTTGAGTATGACCAGCGGGATCAGTTTCTCGGGGAAGTGGAACGGCCCGTAGTTGTTCGAACAGTTGGTGATCAGCACGGGAAGTCCGTAGGTGTGCCCCCATGCCTGCACGAAGTGGTCCGAAGCCGCCTTGCTGGCGGAGTAGGGCGAGCGCGGGTCGTAGGGCGTCTGTTCGGTGAACAGCCCTTCCGCCCCGAGAGAGCCGTAGACCTCGTCGGTGGAAATGTGCAGGAAGCGGAAGCTGTCGCGCTGCGGCTGCGGAAGTCGGTCGCGGTACTGCCGGGCGGCGGCGAGCAGGTTGAAGGTGCCGACCACGTTGGTCATCACGAAGGCGGCGGGGCCGTCGATCGACCGGTCGACATGCGATTCGGCGGCCAGGTGCATGATCGCATCCGGCTTCCAGTCGTCGATGACCCTCTGCACGGCAACCGCATCGGTGATGTCTGTCTGGCTGAACCGGTAGCGTGGCGATTCGCAGACCTCCTTCAGGGATTCCAGGTTGCCGGCATAGGTCAGGCAGTCGAGGTTCAGCACCTCGGCCTCGCTATGCCGGATCAGGTTCCGCACCACGGCGGAGCCGATAAAGCCGGCACCACCGGTGACGATGATACGTGTTGGTTTCATGGGTGTATTCTGCATCTTGATCCGCCTTTCAGTCAAACAATTCAGCGTCCGCCAGCAGCGAGCCGGCGCGGTCCTTGGTCGAGAGCAGGGGGGGCTGGCCATCGCGCAGCGGCCACGCGATCGCGAGCGCAGGGTCGTCCCAACGAAGTGCCCGTTCGTGCTGCGGCACGTAGAAATCCGTGCATTTGTAGACGAATTCCGCGTGGGCGGATGTCACGTAGAAGCCGTGGGCGATGCCGGGTGGGACCCACATCATGCGGCGGTTCTGCTCGCTGAGGATCGCGCCGGTCCATTTGCCGAAGGTCGGGGAGCTGCGGCGCAGGTCGAGCGCCACGTCGAAAACCTCGCCCGCGATCACGCGCACGAGTTTCCCCTGCGGGCGCTGGATCTGGTAATGCAGGCCGCGCAGCGTGCCGCCCACGGATCGGGAGTGGTTGTCCTGCACGAAAATGTCCGGGATGCCCAGATCCGCGAATGTGTTCCTGTTCCAGACTTCCATGAAGAATCCGCGTTCGTCCCCGTGCAGCACGGGATCAAGAAGGAATACACCATGAACGGCAGTCTCGGTTTTGGTCATGCCTCTCCTTTCGTTGTCAGTATACCGGTTTTCTCCAGGTGGCCGATGACACGACGAACCGCCGTCTCAACGGTCATGGTCGCGGTCGGCAATTCCAGGTCGGGTGATGTCGGTGCCTCGAACGGGGCGCTGATGCCGGTGAAGTCCGGTATCTCACCGGCCCGGGCCTTGGCGTAAAGAGCCTTGGGATCGCGACTCTCACAGACCGCCAGCGGGGTGTTGACGAACACCTCGATATAGCGTCCGGCAGCACGTCCGTCAGTACCGTGTCGCATTCCGGTGACGATCTCGCGGGCATGTTGCCGGTCGGCGGCATAGGGCGAGATGAACGCCGCGATGGCAATCAGGCCTGCTTCGGCGAAAAGCGCGGCGACTTCGGCTACCCGGCGGATGTTCTCGGACCGTGCGGCGGGGGAGAAGTCGAGGTCGGCATTCAGCCCGTGACGGATGTTGTCGCCATCGAGCACGTAGGCGGCATGCCCGAGCTGCAGTAGCGCGTTTTCCAAGGCGCGTGCAATCGTGGATTTGCCGGAACCGCTGAGTCCGATCATCCAGAGAACGCAACCCTGTTGCTTCAGGACGCGGCGGCGGTCATCGGATGTGACAATCGCCGCCTGCCAGACGATATTCTCCGATTTCGGGTTCATGGGGTGTCCGTGGGTGCGGTTTCCAGTGCTCGGGCGAAACGGGCGACCGCGTCCTCCCAGTCCGGAATCCGTATTTGCAGGTGCTCCGTCAAGCGACGGTTGCTCATGACGGAAAAGAACGGGCGGCGGGCCGGGGAAGGGAAGGCGTCGGAGCCGACGGGGATCACCGTGCAGTCGGAGCCGATCTCGCGCAAGAACACGCGTGCGGACTCGAACCGGCTAGCATAGCCGGAGTTGGTCAGGTGCCAGCGTCCCGACAACCCCTGTTCGAGGGCCTTGAGCGTGACAGCCACGATATCCTCGGTATAGGTTGGCACGGCAATCTGGTCCCAGACGACGCGTATGGATTTCCTGCCGCAGCTCCACTCGCGCAGCTTCCAGAAGAAATTCTGCGTACCGTCGCCGAACACCCAGCTTGTCCGCAGCAGCAGGCTGCCGGGACCACCCGCCAGCGCGGCGGCTTCCCCCTCCAGCTTGCTCTGCCCGTAGACGTTCAGCGGCGCGGTGGCGTCGGTCTCGTCGTAAGGCGTGTGGGCCATGCCGTCAAACACATAATCCGAGCCGAAGTGCACCAGGCGCGCCCCGTGCCGGCGGGCGGCATCCGCGAGGATGGCGACCGCGTCGCGGTTGACGCGGAACGCGACCTCCGGAGTCTTCTCGGCTGAATCGACGTTGTTGAAGGCGGCACCGTTGATGATCACGTCCGGGCGGAAGGCGGCAACCGCCGCGCTGACGGAGGCGGCGTCGGTGATGTCGAGCTGCGCCTCCGGCGGGGCCAGGAAGGGTGTGCCGTCCTGCTGGAAGTGCCGGATAAACGCCCGTGCCAGTTGACCGGATGCGCCTGTGATCAGGATCTTCATTCTATTCCCTCGCCCTTGAGGTCGGCTTCGACCATCATGCTGACCAGTTCGCGGAATTTGACCTTCGGCACCCAGTTCAGCTTGGTCCGTGCCTTAGTGGGGTCGCCGAGCAGTTGCTCGACTTCCGCAGGGCGATAATATTGTGGATCGATGCGCACCAGCGTCTTGCCGGTCGCCTTGTCCTGTCCGGTCTCCTCGACGCCCTTGCCCTTCCAGGTGATCGTCACCCCCGCATGGGCGAAGGCCAGTTCGATGAATTCGCGCACCGAGTGCATCTCGCCGGTGGCAATGACGTAGTCTTCCGGCTTGTCCTGCTGGAGCATGAGCCACATCGCCTCGACGAAATCGCCGGCGAAGCCCCAGTCGCGGCGGGCGTCGATATTGCCCATGTACAGGCAGTCCTGGCGACCCGCCTGGATCTGCGCCACGGCCCGCGAGATCTTGCGGGTCACGAAGGTGGCTCCGCGGCGGGGGGACTCGTGGTTGAACAAGATTCCGTTGCTGGCGTGCAGGCCGTAGGCCTCACGATAGTTCACGGTGATCCAGTAGGCGTAGAGCTTGGCGACGCCATAGGGCGAACGCGGATAGAACGGCGTCTTCTCGGATTGCGGTACTTCCTGCACCTGGCCGAAGAGCTCGGAGGTGGAGGCCTGGTAGAAGCGGCAGCTCAGGCCGGTTTCGCGGATCGCATCCAGCAGTCGCAAGGTGCCGGTCGCGTCGACATCTGCCGTGTACTCCGGCACTTCGAAGGAGACCTGCACATGTGATTGCGCACCAAGGTTGTAGATCTCCACGGGCCGGATTTTCTCGATCAGGCGGTTCAGGTTGCTGGAGTCGGTGAGGTCCCCGTAATGCAGGTGCAAGCGTGTCTGGTTTTCGCCGCGGTAGGCGTGTAGGTGATCGACCCGCGCGGTGTTGAACGAGCTGGCGCGGCGTTTGATCCCGTGGACCTCGTACCCTTTCGACAGCAGCAGCTCGGCCAGGTAGGAACCATCCTGCCCGGTGATGCCCGTGATCAATGCCTTCTTTGTCTCTGTGCTCATAGTTTGCCTTTATCGTTGCTTGTTGATGTTGAGTCTTCGTGGTCTTCGTGTCTTCGTGGTGAATATAATGCCAGAAAAGTTACCCGTCTGTTCTCGCATGGTCGCCGTGTGGCTTTTGGCTATCCTCCGCTGCCGCGAATTCGCAAAGGCTGCGCAGATAGGCCTGAGGATTGCCGATGTCGTGGCGCTGCCCGCGCACACGGCAGGCGGTGAAGCCCTCCTCCTTCCGGACGCGGTCCAGGCACGAGGTCAACTGGAACTCGCCGCGCTCGCGCAGGTTGCGCCGGATATTCTCATCAAGGAACTCAAATACCTTGGGTGTCAGCACGTACTGGCCGAACACGGTCATGAACTCGTTCTCGCCCATCCCTTCGACATGCAGATGTTCCGCCGCGTAGGCGGCATCCGGCTTCTCGGCAAATTCCGAGATATCCAGGGTCCGTCCCTTTTCCGACCAGCTTCCCGTCACGCAGCCGAAGTGATGGACTTGCTCGCCGGGAGCGGTTTCCACGCCCACGACGCTGCGTCCTGACTTCTCATAGACGTCGATAAGCTGCCGGGCACAGGATTCCGCGGTGTTGCTGGTATAGAGATGGTCGCCGAGCAGCAGCAGGAACGGTTCGTTGCCGACCCAGTCCTTGGCGCAGTGCACCGCGTGTCCAAAGCCTTCCTGCGAGTCCTGCGCGAGGAAGGTTATCCGGTTGCCGATATCGGTCAGGTACTGGCAATAGCGCTGCTGCTCGCGGCTGAGCTTGTTGAAGTTCTCGATCGTCGGCGGCATGCAGAAAATCTCCTCGAACAGGTCGCGGTCCTCGCTTTGCACGATGATGCAGACCTCCTCGATGCCGGCACTGAGCGCCTCCTCGACAATCGTCAGGATCACCGGCTTGGCACGCCCTTCGCGGTCGATCACCGGAAAAAGCTCCTTCTTCACGGCCTTGGTGGCCGGGAAGAGGCGTGTGCCGAAACCGGCGGCCGGGATGACTGCCTTGCGCACGCGCCGCCCGGAGCGGATCACCAGCTCCAGGCATTGCATCTTCAGGTCGCGCTCGATGATCTCGATGGCCTTGAGCAGCGAACCGTGATCGCGGGCGATCAGTTGCGCGGTGCCGTCGCCTTGCGAGCCGACGCCCTTGCCGCCATAGATGAAGGGCTGCAGCGGCTTGTAGGCCAGCAGGCGATGGAGCACGGGGGCGGTAAGCTGCGAGGGGCAGGCTGGCTGCATGGCGGCATCGAAGGCGGCCTGCGCCTCGGTCATCAGTTCGCCGATCCGGCGGGCATCCCCCGACACCAGGGCGTCCATGGCACTGCGCACGACTTCCTGGTTCTGTGGGCCGAGGTAGTCCTGTACCGCCTGCTGGACCGGGTTGTCCGCGAAGGGGTAGCAGTGGTTGAGCCGGTTGAGGATCTCCTTGGTGTCCTTGCCCGCCTTGAGGTCGACGATGATGTAGTGCAGATCGTGCGGCACGGCGATCTCCTTGACATCGATGCGGTCGCCGTCGAAGGTCATCAGGATCGGGCGGTTGCCATAGGCGCAGCCCTGGTCCATGCGGCCGCAGCGCGAGGGGGTCGTGATTTCCCCCAGGTAGGCAAGCTCCATCTCGCCGCGGATGGTCAGCTTCAGGTCATAGACGCGGTTGAAGGCGCGCGCCACCAGCACGCAGACCGCCGCGCTGGAGGAGAGCCCCTTCTTCACCGGCAGGTCGGTCAGCGTGTTGGTGATCTCCAGCCCGCGCACACGGTAGAGCGTCAAAACCTGGTAGGCCACGCCGGCGGCATAGCTGATGAACCCCCCGGCTTCCGCCGCCTTGAGCAAGGCCTCGCTCTCCATCGGCAGCTCGTACACCGGCGCGTCGGCGCCGTCCTCGACGGCCGGGCGGTAGATGAATTTCGAGGGATGCGGCTTGACGGTGGCGTAGAGCCCCTGGTTGGTGCCGGTGATGATCGTGTGGCCCTTGCCGATCGCGGCATTGATGCGCCGGTAGCCGCCAGCCCAGTCGCTGTGCTCGCCGAAAAGGCAGATTCGCCCAGGTACGAAGATGTTCATTGAAGATCCTTTCCTTTTGCCTGAACCAGGTGGTGGTAGTCCATATACCAGTCGACAAAGCGGGGAATCCCCTCGGAGATGGGAGTCGAGGGTTCGAACCCGAGCTTGGTGCGGATCCGCTCGATGTCCGCATACGTGGCGGGCACGTCTCCCGGTTGCATCGGCTGCATGTCCAGGCACGGCGTCTTGCCGAGCGCGGCCGCCAGCAGCCCGATCATGTCCATCAGGTTCTCGGAACGGTGGTTGCCGATGTTGAACACCTCGTAGGGGGCCAGCCCCCCGGTGAACAGGCTGCGTTCCACGCCGGTGACGATGTCGTCGATGTAGGTGAAATCCCGCTGCATCCGGCCATGGTTGAACACCGGGATCGGCCGGTCGGCCAGCATGGCCTCGGTAAACAGCCACATGGCCATGTCCGGGCGTCCCCACGGGCCGTAGACGGTGAAGAAGCGCAGGCCGATCGTCTGCAGGCCGTACAGGTGGGTGTAGCAGTGGGCCATCAGCTCGTTGGCCTTCTTGGTGGCGGCATAGAGGCTGACGGGGGTGTCGACCGTGTCGCTCTCGCTGAACGGCAGCTTGGTGTTGCCGCCGTAGACGCTGGAACTGGAGGCGTAGACCAGACGCTGGACCTTGTTGTGCCGGCAGCATTCCAGGATGTTCAGGAAACCCTCGATGTTGGCCTTCTGGTAGGCGTGGGGATTCTCGATCGAGTAGCGCACCCCGGCCTGGGCGGCCAGGTTGCAGACCACGTCGATGGCGTTATCCCGGAAGACGGACGCCAAGGCCGCCATGTCGCACAGGTCCGCCTCGATCCCCGTGAAGGACGGGTGCCCGGCCAGCGTGGCATGGCGGTCCCGCTTGAGCTGCAAGCGGTAATAATCGTTGAAATTGTCGATGCCGATAACCCGGTGCCCACCCTTGAGCAGGCGGTGCGCCAGATGCATCCCGATAAAACCGGCGGTGCCGGTGACCAGTACGGTTGCCATAAGTGGTTATTTTCCTAATCCAATCCACATCATTTCATTTTGTATAGCCGCCATATCTAGCATAAACCGTCCCGCGTTACGAACATAAATATTGCGGGTTTTGGGTTTCCATTTGCCGATGGGATCGCGTATGCTTGGCGTCCAATGAACCAGGATACGAAAATTCACCTGCTTCCGATCCAGGTCGCCAACAAGATTGCCGCCGGCGAGGTGGTCGAACGGCCGGCTTCGGTGGTCAAGGAGCTGATGGAGAACGCGATCGACGCCGACGCCACGCAGATCGATGTCGCGGTGACGGTCGGGGGGCGCAAGCTGATCAGCGTCTGCGACAACGGTTGCGGCATGTCGCGCGATGATGCGCTGCTCTCGCTGGAACGGCACGCCACCAGCAAGATCCGTGACGTCGACGATATCGAGCATATCCATACGCTCGGCTTCCGCGGCGAGGCCATGGCGGCGATTGCCAGCGTCTCGCGGGTGCGCCTAACCACCTGCGAACGAGGGGCCGAGGCGGGGACGGAAGTCGCCGTGACGGCTGGCACGATCCAGGAGGTGCGCGACGGCGGGTTCCCGGTCGGCACCCGCGTCGAGGTGCGCGACCTTTTCTTCAATGTCCCCGCCCGGCTCAAGTTCCTGCGTACGGAGCAGACGGAGCTTTTCCACATCCGCGATGTATTCATGGTGCAGGCGCTCTCGCATCCGGCCATCGGCATGAGCCTGGCTGTCGATGGCCGCGAGCTGCACCGGCTGGCCGGGGCCGAGCAACTGGAGGACCGCCTGCGCGAGCTTTTCAGCGTGGAACTGGTGCGCCAGTTGAAGCCGGTTGATCATGAGACGGGCGGCATCACGGTGCGGGGCTGCATCAGCGTGCCCGAGGCACACCGCGCGGACCGCAATGAGCAGTATCTCTTCGTCAACGGGCGCCCGACGAGCCCGGCATTGCTGCACTACGCGATTGGCGAAGGTTATCGCGGTCTGCTGGCCAAGGGGCGCTATCCATCCGTTTTCCTGTTCCTGGAGATGGATCCCGGCTGGGTGGATGTGAATGTCCACCCGACCAAGCGCGAAATCCGCTTCCGGCATCCCGGGGATGTACGCGATGCGGTGATCGAGGCCCTGCGCCTTGCGCTGGAGATCACCCCGGAGGGGCAAGACGCCGCGGGGCCCGATACGCAGGCGATGCCGGTCGCGGCCGCGATCCCGGCGGTAGAGGCGGAACTGAAGATCGAGGATCTGCCGCCGGCGCGTGCGTTCGCCTACCCGCGCCGTCCGTTGTCGTTCGATCCGCCTGCCGGCGGGCTGCCGGTGGATGAAATGTTCGCCGGGACCGCGCCGCGACCCCAGTCAGAGCAGGATGCCGGTAGCGGCTCGGCACAGTCTCGCCCTCCAGATGCGCGGTCGGCGGTGGAACGTACTGGGGCACCGTCGGTGGAGGCCGCACCGTCCGGTGCTGGCAACGCCCCCTGGGCCTGGTGCCGCGTGCTGGGGCAGATCGCCGGTTTCTACGTGGTGCTCGAGACCGAGGGCGGCATGGTACTGATGGATCCGCGCGCGGCGCATGAACGGGTGCTGTTCGACCGGTTGATGCGGGCGGTGCTGAGCCGGAGTGTGGCATCGCAGACGCTGCTGATCCCCGAAACCATTGAACTGCCGGCCCGTGATGCGGCGCGCGTGCGCCAGCATCTGCCGCTTTTTTCGGACCTGGGCTTCGGCATTTCCGAGTTCGGCGGAAATGCCTTTGTCGTGGACGGCGTGCCAGCCTGCCTGGACGGCGTACCGGTGAAGCTGATGATCCCGGAAATGGCGGGCAGCCTGGAACAGGCCGGGTCGCGCGGGGGCAACGAGGCGCGCGAGGACGCCCTGGCCCAGGCGGCCTGCCGCGCGGCGGTCGGCTGCCGGCAGCGGCTTTCGCTGCACGAGATCGAGCGGCTGGTAGTGGATCTGGCCCAGTCGGAAATGCCCTACACCTCGCCGCGAGGCCGCCCGACCCTGATCTTCAATTCGCTCAAGGAGCTCCACCGCAAGTTCGGCCGGGAAGGCGCGTGAGCAGACCTGGGGGTGGAGAGCCGCCTGAAGGCGGGACTACGAACGAGGGAAAACGCGCGACTTGTCGATGCTCACGTGATTGACCTTTGCCCCGCGCTTGCATTCGCCCGACAGTTGGCGTATAGCTTGTACCCATGAAACGGTTTTTCAACACCACGGGGCCTTGCGTGCACGGCAGGCATTACATGCTGCCGGCATCACTGCGTTGTGCGGCCGTTTTTGATCTTTTCCAACGGGAACAGTATTTCATCATCCATGCCGCCCGCCAGACCGGCAAGACCACGCTGCTCAAGGCCCTGACAAACGAGTTCAACGCGGCTCACCAGTACCGCGCTCTGTATTGCTCACTCGAAAGCGTCCAGGGGATTGGCACACCGGAGCAGGGTATCCCGGCGATTGTGGGTGCCCTGCAGGCGTCTCTCGAGTTTGCCGACTTGCCGGATCGATTTCCCCGCGATGCAACGTTCAACACGGTACTTCGTATCGGTCTTGCACGGCTGTGCGGCGAGCTTGATCGCCCCTTGATTTTGCTCTTTGACGAGGTGGACTGTCTCTCGGACGGCACGCTGATCACCTTCCTGCGCCAGTTGCGCGATGGCTACGTCAACCGCGATACCGCACCTTTCCCGAACTCGGTGGCCCTGGTCGGCATGCGCGACATCCGCGACTACAAGGCGCAGATGCGAGCGGACCGCGACACGCTCGGCAGCGCCAGTCCCTTCAACATAGCCGCGGAATCCCTGACGCTCCAGAACTTCACGGAGGCGGAGGTCGGTACCCTCTACGGACAGCACACCGCCGATAGCGGACAGGTTTTCCCGCCGGAGGCTGTGGCGCGCGCATACTACTGGAGCCAGGGCCAGCCCTGGCTCGTCAACGCCCTGGCCCGCGACGTGGTCGACAAGCTGCTCGAAGGCGATGCCTCGCGCCCGATCCGGCCCGGACTCCTCGATGAGGCGGCCGAGCGGCTCATCCTGCGGCGCGACACCCATATCGACAGTCTCATCGAACGCCTGCGCGAGGAGCGCGTGCGCCGCATCGTCGAGCCCGTGCTGACCGGATCGGAGCCGGAATTATCGCTTGATTCCGACGATGCCCGCTATGTGCTGGATCTCGGCTTGTTGCGCAAGGATCTGGGATGCTGGGAAGCGGCCAACCCGATCTATCGCGAGCTCATTGTGCGGGCCCTGAGTTATAGCGTGCAGGAAACGCTTGCACCCGAGCTGCGCAACCGCTGGGTTGCCAACGGTGCCCTTGATATGAACGGCCTGCTGCAGGCCTTCCAGGCCTTCTGGCGCGAGAACTCCGACATCTGGATCGAGAAGTACGACTATCGCGAAGCCGCCCCGCACCTCATCCTGCAGGCTTTCCTGCAGCGCGTCGTCAACGGCGGTGCGCACATCGACCGCGAGTTCGCGCTCGGTCGCCAGCGGCTGGATTTGTGCGTGCACCTCGGCAAGAACCGCTATCCGCTCGAAATCAAGGTCCGCGATCCGCGCCGCTCCGACCCCGAACCATCCGGCCTCGAACAGCTCGGCACCTATATGGACACCTGCGCCGCCAGCGAAGGCTGGCTGGTGATCTTCGACCGCCGCCCCGACATTTGCTGGGACGAGCGCATCGGCTGGAATACCGTTGAACACGACGGTCGTACCATCCACGTCGTGCGCTGTTGAATACGAATAATGGAAGCGTTTTTGTATGATTGATACGCATGTGCATTTCTCGGATTTGACCGGCGACTACGCGCTGGCGGCCCAGATGGAACGGGCGCTGGCGGCGGGGGTTGATAAAATGGTCGCGGTCGGCGGCTCCTGTGCGCTGAATAAATCAGCCGTCGAGGCGGCGGAAGTTTATCCCGAGCGGGTATCGGCGGCGATCGGGTTCGACCGCAGCCAGGTGGCGGAACTGGCTTCGCCCGCCCTGATCGAGGATGCGGTCGGTCGCCTGCGCCGCTCGGCCGATTCCCTGCGCAAGCTGGGCGTGCGGGTCTGCGCGATCGGCGAGATCGGTCTCGATTACCATTACACCCCCGAAACGCGCGACGGTCAGGTGGCCTTGTATACCGCGCAATGCGCCCTGGCGGCGGAACTGGGACTGCCGGTGATCGTGCATAGCCGCGAGGCGGATGACGATACCGTGCGCGTGCTGGAAGCTTATGCGTCCGGATGCCGTGACGGCGCGGCGGCCGGAGTATTGCATTGCTTCACGGGCAATGCCGAGTTCGCGCAGCGCCTGGTGGCGCTGGGCATGCTGATCAGCTTCAGTGGGATTGTCACCTTCCTCAATGCGGATACCCTGCGCGCTGTCGCCGCCGGGATTCCGGGCGATCGTCTGCTGATCGAAACCGATTCGCCCTACCTGGCCCCGGTACCGCATCGCGGGCGTCGCAACGAGCCGGCCTATGTGCGCGAGGTGGCCGACCGGCTGGCGCAGGTGCGCGGGGAGCCGCTGGAAACGGTCGCGCGCCAGACCACCGAAAACGCGGTCCGGCTGTTTGGAATTTGGGACAGCCGCAAAAGCCACTAACCACTCTATGATCAGCCGTAGACCGGGCCGTAGGTCTGGCAGGCGCGGAAGTCGGCGCCTTCGGCGTCTTCCGTGCCGAACGAGGACCACGCGCTCGGGCGGTAGAGAGCGGTCTCCGTCACGTTGTGCATGAAGACCGGGATGCGCAGCATCGAGGCCAGCGTGATCAGGTCGGCCCCGATATGGCCGTAGCTGAACGCGCCGTGGTTGGCGCCCCAGCGGGCCATGACCTCGTAGACGTCGCGGAAGGCACCCTTGCCGGTCAGGCGCGGTGCGAACCAGGTGGTCGGCCAAGTGTTGTTCGTGCGGTTGTCGAGCTTGCTGTGCACGTCTTCCGGTAGCTCAACGGTCCAGCCCTCGGCGATCTGCAGCACCGGTCCGAGCCCCTTGACCAGGTTGACCCGGCTCATGGTGATCGGCATGCCAGCCTTGGTCACGAACTTCGAGGACCAGCCGCCGCCGGGGAAATACTCGGTGACGGATGGGTGCCAGGTCGTGGCCTTCATGCAGGCGTTGATGTCCTTCTTCGTGATCTCCCAGAACGGCTTCATCGCCGGCTGGCCGTTGCGTGTCTGCGCCCCGCTGCCGTCGAGCGCGGCCGCGCCGGAGTTGATCAGGTGGATCAGCCCGCCAGCGGCGGCACCGTCGACGTCGTGGCCCGTCACGCGCTTGATCGCCTCGGGGCTCCAGTAGGTGCGGACGTCGGCAAAGACCTGGGCGGTGTTGGTCAGCAGGTGACCCATCAGCATGGCGACGCCGTTGAGCGCGTCGTTCTCGGTCGCGATCAGCCGCGGCATGCGTGCCCCGTTCCAGTCGAAGGAGCTGTTCGAGATCGCCTCGAGGAAGTCGCCGTTGGCGAAGGCGTCGGTCCAGTTGCGCTGCCCCTGGAATCCGCCCAGGATCGCGTTATGGCCGCGGGCCTCCTCCTTGTAGCCCAGCTTGTCGAGCGCCGGGTTGCCTGTCATCAGGTCACGGGCGATGAGCGCCATCTTGACCGAATCCGCCCATTCCTGGTCGAGATGCTTGCGGGTGCGGCGGGTCTTGGCACTGTTCGGGTCATGGCCTTCGGTGCAGTTGGCCTTCACCCATGCCATGGCCTTCTCGTATTCCGCCTTGTCATAGATGCCGTCGCGCATGCGGCGGGTGAACTCGGTGAGGTCGATCGCCTCGACGCGCATGCCCAGGTAGTCCTCGAAGAACGGCTGGTCCACGATGGAACCGGCGATGCCCATCGAGCAGCCTCCCATGGAGAGGTAGGACTTGCCGCGCATCATCGCGACGGCCAGGCCGGCCTTGGCGAAGCGCAGGATCTTTTCCGAGACATCGGACGGGATCGTGCTGTCGCCGCCGTCCTGCACATTGCGGCCGTAAATGCCGAAGGCGGGCAGGCCCTTCTGGGTGTGCCCCGCCAGCACGGCGGCCAGGTAGACGGCACCGGGACGCTCGGTGCCGTTGAAACCCCATACGGCCTTAGGACGCAACGGGTCCATGTCCATCGTCTCGGAGCCGTAGCACCAGCAGGGCGTCACCGTCAAGGAGACGCCGACATTCTCGCGGTCGAACTTCTCGGCGCAGGCGGCCGCCTCGGCCACGCCGCCGATGCAGGTGTCGGCGATCACGCACTCGACGGGCGAACCGTCCGGATAGCTCAGGCTTTCCGTGATCAGCTTCGCGGCGTTCTCCGCCATGGCCATCACCTGGCCCTCAAGCGACTCGCGGACGCCGCCGTAGCGCCCGTCGATGGTGGGTCGGATGCCGATTTTCGGGAGTTTGGTGATCCATGATCCGCTGTTTGTCTTGGCCATATCTTCCTCCTGTTGGTTGTGTGGTGTCGCACATTTGTGATCAATAAATCCTTTGAATTACAAACAAAACGAATAAGATTTGGCAGGATGATTTAATGACAGGATGATTGAAGACATACAATCTATAGCATTCAATAATCCTGCCTATAAAACTACTAGCATAAGCTTTTGTGTATTCTGTGCATTTTTGTGGCTGAAACCTGCTTTTTTTATTCAGTGTCACCATCCTACCGCACCACCCTCCCTTCTGGCGTTAAATTCGCAGTGGTAAATTTTATACATTCACGCTAGAGTTCCGGGGCATGAAGGAAATCATCAGCTATGGACGGTTCCGCTGCCGGGAGATGGCGCCGCACAAGAACCGGGGGATGGAGATCACGTATGTCGAGCAGGGGATGCTGGACTGGATGGTCGAGGGGCGTGCGGAGTCGGTCGTGCCCGGCACGATCTACTTCACGCTTCCCTGGCAGGTCCACGGCAGTGTGCAGGACCAGGAACCGGCGAACACCGTGTGTCATGTGCTGTTCCGCCTGGAGCGCGATTATACCGCTCCCTGCCGCACCTTCGGCTTTCCTGCGCGGCTTGGTTTCAGCCAGGCGGAGATGGAGGCGTTGAGCGCGGTCATGGCTGGCACGGCGCGGCATGCGCTCCCCGCGACGGCGGCAATGCGCTGGATGATGCCGGCGCTGATCGCGGAATTGCAGGGGGCGCGGGACCTGCGCGAGACGCACGTGGTCACCTTGTTGCGCGGGGTTCTGGTGGAACTCAAGCGGATCATCAGCGGCGAGGCGGTCAACGAGGAGCTGCACTCGCGTGCCGAGGCCAGGGTGAAGGTGCTGCTGGAGGCGCTGGCGGCGGATTGCGGGCAGGACTGGACGCTGGAGACGATGGCCGCGCAATGCGGGCTGCAGCGTACCCGGCTGAACGCGGTGGTGCAGAAGCTGACTGGCGGGACGCCCGTGGAGTATCTGGGCCGCCTGCGGATCGAGCACGCCAAGACGCTGCTGCGCGAGACGGATATGCCGGTGACCGGTATCGCCTTCGCCTGCGGGTTCAACAGCAGCCAGTACCTGGCCAACCGCTTCCATCGCGTGACCGGGCTGACACCGTCACGCTACCGGCAGCATTGCTACGGGTCGGATGGCCGTGGTGGACGCCCGTTGCAGGATGTGGCGTTCCGCAGCGAGTCGGAGGAAGTGCAGCGGGTGGTTAACTTTACCTCGGATCCGGCATGAGCGCCCCGTCACCGGATATCGTCCTGGCGGCGGTCAATGCGCGCTACAGCCACGCCAGTCTGGGGGTGCGTTTCCTGCTGGCGAATGTGGATGACGCACTGCGTGCACGCACGGTGTTGCTGGAGTTCAGTATCAACGACCCGGTCGAGGCCATCGCGGAAGAAATCGCCGGGATGCAGCCGCGCCTGATCGGCCTGGGCGTCTACATCTGGAATCGCGTCCTGATGGAGGCGCTGGTGCCGCTGTTGCGTCAACGGCTGCCGGCGGCGGTGATCGTGCTGGGGGGGCCGGAGATCGCGCACGATACGGCCAGCGCGCTGGCTCAGGCGGCTGGCTGCGTGGTCCGTGGCGAAGGCGAGCTGCTTTGGCCGGCGATCTGCCGCGACGTGCTTGAAGGGCGTCCGCTCCCGCCGCTCCCGCTGCTGCAGACCCCGGCATTGGACGCGCTACAGTTGCCAGATGCGTTTTATGCGGATTCGGATCTGCGGCATCGCAATGTCTATATCGAGGCGTCGCGCGGCTGTCCGCTGGCCTGCGCGTTCTGCCTGTCCTCGGTGGTGCCGGGCGTCCGCCATTTCCCGGAGGAGGCGGTGCATGCCTCGCTGCAGCGGCTGCTCGACCGCGGGGCATTGACGTTCCGTTTTGTCGATCGCAGTTTCAACCTGGGCGGGGGACGGGCTCTGCGACTGCTGACGTTTTTCCTGGAGCGGCTGCGTCCCGGACTCCGCCTGCATTTCGAAATGACGCCTGACGGATTGTCGCCGGCACTGCAGGCACTGCTGGTTCGTTTCCCGCCGGGGGTGCTGCACCTGGAGGCCGGGATCCAGTCGTTCGACCCGGCCGTGCTGGAGCGTGTGAACCGGCACGCCGATCTGGCGGCGGCGGCCGATGGCATTGCCTGGCTTGTGCGCGAGGCGGGGGCGGATGTGCATGCCGACCTGATCGCCGGCCTGCCGGGGGAGACCCTGGCGGGATTCGCGGCGGGATTCGACCGCCTTTACCGCCTTGGCCCGTCGGAAATACAGGTCGGCATCCTGAAGCGCTTACACGGGACCGCCCTCGCACAGGATGGGCAGGGGGCGTGCTTCCGCGAAAAACCTCCCTACGATGTGCTGGAGACGCCGACACTGAGGGCAAGCGAGCTGGAGGCCGTCCTCCGTTTCGCGACGCACTGGGACCGGGTGGTCAACCGGGGACATTTCCCCAGGGCAATGGCACGTCTGCTACGCGATGCGGCGTCGCCCTGGCTGCGGTTCGACGACTTCAGCCAGCGTCTGGCGGTGAGTCATGGCCTATATGGCATGGGCCTGGTGGAACTAGCCTCCGCGATTCTCGCTGAACTCACGAATGTCGGCGTCGGCGGTGATGAGGCGCGGGCATTGCTCCGCGCGGACTATCTGGACGACGGACGCCGCCAGAATCTCCCCGCGTTCCTGCGGTGATAGTGGGGGGAGCTTCCAGCTCGCCCGATTTAGGCGCCTGATAACGATAAAGCGGTTCGTTTAAGCGTAACCAACTAAGAGAGGGGTTAAGTGCAGGACCAAGAGCACGATGAAGTGTTTGGGCACTTAGTCCCACTCTTGATCGTACTCTTTGACTCTCACTTACTTGGTTACGTTTAATCCACCCGCTTCGTCGGTCTTGCATGAAAAGAAAACTGGTTTTTGCGGGAGCAGGATGCTCCCGCCACTATGACGGATCAGCCGGTCACGTGTGTCCGGCTCCCGCGCTCCCGCGCTGCAAGGCGCCAGGTGTCGGCTGGCAGGTCGATGCGGATCGCGTCGCCGGTTTTCATCATGACCAGTTTGCCGTCGCCGGAGAGGATGCCGGTCAGTTCCGAGATCGACGGGTTGTGGCCGACAATCGCGACGCACGAATGGGCGTCCGGTAGCGCGGCGATGGTGTAGAGCAGTGCAGTAAAGGCTCCCCCGTAGAGCGCGTGCTCGGAGTGGATGACGGATTCGCCAAGCCCGATCACATCGGCAATTAGGCGGGCGGTGTCGGCCGTGCGCACGGCATCGCTGCACACGATCCGTTCCGGAAGCGGGAGATGCTTCAGCAGTGCCTTGCCGGTGGCGTGGGCCTCGCGTTGGCCAGTCTTCGATAGCGGCCGGTCGAAATCGCGCAGGCCGGGGTGACCGTGTTTGGCGTCCGCGTGGCGTATCAGGATCAGGTGCTTCACAGGTTCAGCTCCGCGATTTCGGACTCCAGCCGGCAGATCTTGTCATGGAGCCGCTGGATCTCCTCGATCTTCTTAGCCTTCAGGCGCAGCTTGCGCTCGCGCTCCTCGTCGGTATCGTAGCGGAGGCAGGGAGTCAGGATTGAGATGGCGAATGCCTCGGTGGGATCATCGTTGAACGAGACGGTCTCCGGCGTGGCGATGATCAGTACCCCATGCTGCCGGAACAGTTCGGCCAGGCCGGTGAGCGTGTCGGCCGCGGTGCCGAGCCGTTCCATCTTGCGCACGATCACGCGCTTGACGATGCCGTTCTCAACCGCGCTGACCAGGGCAGCCAGGGCCGGCCGCGTGGGACGCTCGTCATCCGCGAACACCCAGCAGGAGGGGGGGGCGTCGCCGGGGTAATCGATGTCGGAGAAAACATGCTCGTCGGCGATGGTCAGTCCGTGTTTTCCGGCCAGTTCGCGTGCCTGATCCTCCTGGCGCTGCAACGAGAAGGCATGGTGCCCCTTGTCGTGCCGCCAGGTCCGGATGTAGATTGCCGCTTTCATGCAGGGAAATGTAGTCCTTCCCGCCTTCCGATACAAGCGCATAGATCATCAACGTCGCCTAGGCGTGGTTGCGCAGGCGCAGCTCGAGCGGATGGGGATAGAGGACGGTCTGGGTGGCGAGGTAGGTCTCGTTGTACTTGCGGACGTAGTGCCGCAGCATGACGATGGGGGCGATCAGCGGGACATCGTCGCGCCGGTAATCGTCCAGCAGCTCGGCGAACTCCTGCTTCTCGTCGGCCGTGAGTTGCTGCTTGAGATAGCCGATCATGTGCTGCAGGACGTTGACGTAGCGCACGGTCGTGGTCTTGGTCTTGAGGGTATCCAGCAGCATGTCCTCGTAGGCGGCGGTGGTCTCGCGGATCGCTCCCTTGGGGCTGTCGGCCAGCAACTGCCCCATGGCGCGGACGCGCGCCGGCTGGTGCGCCATCAGCAGGTACTTGTGCGTGGCATGGAAGGTCATCAGCGGCTTGAGCGTGCGCGCCCCGGCGACGGCGTCGCGGTAGCGGCGCAGCGTGAAGATCCGCTCGACGAAGTTATCCCGCAGCAGCGGGTCGTTCAGCCGTCCTTCCTCCTCGACCGGCAGCAGTGGGAACCGCGCCATGAAGGCGGCGGCGAAAAGACCCGCGCCATAGCCGACCACGCCGCCTTTCTCGTTGTAGATCTTGACGCGCTCCATGCCGCTGCTCGGCGAGCGCGCCTTGAAGATGAAGCCGCACAGGTTCTCCTTCGCCAGTTGATCGAGGCGCGGCTTGATCCAGTCCTGCATCCGCGGGGTGATGTCCAGTCCGCTGCGGATGGTGACCAGCCGGGGATTTTCCTTCGTCCCGATCAGGCGCATGGCCTCGCGCGGCACACCCAGGCCACATTCGACCTCCGGGCAGACCGGTACGAAATCGACCAGCGGACCGAGGGTGTCGACGATAAAAGAGTCGCGCTTGTGCTGTCCGTCGTAGCGGACCGGTTCCCCCAGCAGGCATTTACTGACACCGAGACGGATGCGTTCTGGCATGCTTTTATCTTCCATATTACTCAACTCCTTGCTTCCCTTTAACTTCACCAGTTTGAAGTCAGATTAAGGCGAAAGACCAACTTGCACTCACAGCAGATAACTGATGGCGGCGAAACCTTTCAGCACATGTTTCTCGTCCACAATCGGACTGTTCCGGACCTCGCTGTCGAACCATTCGACACTCGCGTTGACGATCATGAACAGCGAGGGCGTCAGCTCGCCGGAGATGCCGATGCCAGTCTCGATGCTGAAGGCGTCGTCCGGGCGATAGGAGGGGCGGGTGGCGGTGGCCTCGTCCGAGGCCACGCCGTAGTCATGCCGGACGAGCGCGGCATCGGTCCAGTGGACGGATAACGACGGGGTGAAGCGGGTGGCGCGCCAGGGGATCGGGCGGGCGACCTCGAGTTTCGCCTCGCCGCCGCCGATGCGGTCGAGCACGTCATGCGCGTAGCCGGCGCTGAAGTCGAATCCGCCCGGGGTTTCGGCCTGTACCTGCAAACCTGCCATGGCGGTGGCCTCGCGGTCATCCATGCCGTCGAGCACGGGACTGTCGTCCGCTTCATAGACTGCCTGGCGGTAGGCGAGGGAGGCTGCCAGGCGGACATCGCCGCTGCCGGTCAGGCCGAGCTGCGCGTAGGGTCCGAAGATCTGGAGACGGTTGCCGATATAGGTGATGGCGGGAATGAACAGGACCGGATTACCAGTGGAGCGGGCGTAGGGACTGCTGCGGGCGATCACGCCGGCACCGACACTGAACCGGCCTCGCTCGCCAAGCGGCCGCGCCAACCGGACGTCGATGGCCGTGGCGTCTTCCCCTTCAAGCTGGAATGCGGCGCGTGCAAAGCTGGGCGGGCCTTTGGGGCGATAGGCGTTCGAGAACCCGATCGGCTCCTTGGGAATGCCGATGAAATTGGAGTCCAGCCGCTCGTTGCCGTTCTCGTCGTGGAAGACGACCAGCGCGTACTGGCCGGGCGGGATGCCGGTGAGCTGCAGCTCGCTGCGCCCGTCGGCGGCGATCCGTTCCGTGCGGACGGGCGCGCGGAAGTCCTCGAACCCCTCGGGGGAGTCGAACAGCATCGCCGTGATCGTTCCACCGCGCGGGACGGCATCCAGGCGGATCGCCAGGGCGCCGGCAGCGGCGGAGGTATGCGGCAGAAGGTGCAGCGCACTGCCGAGCATCACGCCGGCCAGCCAATTCGGCAAACGTCGTGATTTGATTGCTGGCATTCCTGTGCTCATCACGCTCCTGTAACTTCAGACTTTCAGCGCCAAACCGCTTCGTCGATCTCTGTAGCCCGCTCGCGCCGCGAGCGCGGCTTCTGCGTTGTAAACGAACGGTTGTTTGCCATACTTGCGGGGATTTGCCAAATTGTACGCGCATCCCGTTGCCTCAGTTGCGGCGCAACTGGGCTACTTTACATCATGATCTCGACGCCTTTTTCGCCCTCGTCGATGTAGCCGATCACGCGGGCTCCCGCCTTTTTCGCTTTCAGGATCGAAAGTGCTTTGTCGAGGGCGGCGGGGCGTACGATGATCACGTAGCCGATGCCCATGTTGAAGACGCGGTACATCTCGTGCCGGTCGACCTTGCCCTTCTCCTCGATGAAGCGGTAGTACGCGGGCACGGTCCAGGACGTGCTGTCGATCATGGCCCGGCATTGATCCGGCAGGACGCGCGGGACGTTGTCGTAGAGTCCGCCGCCGGTGATGTGCGCCATGCCCTGGATCTGGAGTTCCGCCATCAGCGCGGTCACCGGCTTGAGGTAGCTGCGGTGCACGGCCAGCAGCACATCGGCCACGGTGTTCTTCGTGCCGGGGAAGGTGTCGTTGATCCCGAGACCGGCGGTCTTGAAGATCACCTTGCGGGCCAGTGAGTAGCCATTCGTGTGCAGGCCCGTCGAAGGCAGTCCGATGATCATGTCGCCGGGGCGGATGGATGCGCCGGTGATGAGCTTGCGGCGGGAGACCGTGCCGATGATCGTTCCCACCAGGTCATACTCGCCCTTCGGGTAGAGCCCGGGCATCTCGGCGGTCTCGCCGCCCAGCAGGGCGCAGCCGTTCTCGCGGCAGGCCTTGCACAAGCCGCTGATGACATCCTTGAACATCGCGGCCGAGAGATTCGAGGTGCCCAGGTAATCCAGGAAGAAAAGCGGCGTGGCCCCCTGCACGAGGATGTCGTTGGTGCAGTGGTTGACCAAGTCCTGGCCCACGGTGTGGTGGCGGCCGGCCTTCATGGCGACATTCAGCTTGGTGCCGACCCCGTCGGTACTGGCCACCAGCACCTGGTCGCGGCCGGGCGACTTGAACAGGCCGCCGAAGCTGCCGATGGAACTGAGGACCCCGGGTGTGTCGGTACCCTTGACCATCGTCTTGATGGCATCGAGCCCCTGCATCATCTCGTCGATATCAACCCCCGCCTGGGCGTAGGCGGATTTCTTCGTTGTCTTTGTCATGATCCGTTCTCCTCCTGGTTTAAACTCGTGCGAGACTATAGCGGGTGTCGCCTGCATTCGCGAATCAAAAATCAGGCGGTTTTAGGTTGTTTCTCTTCCGGCTTTAGGGCACATTGATCGCGTGATTTTTTTTGGCTCTCAATTGACTGGGGCACTTGGTGGCCGCAGGCGGGAGGAATGTCGCGTGTTAAGACAACGGATCGTGAGTGGCGTGCTGCTGGCGGTGCTGGTGGTGATGGTGGCCAATTACCTGCCCTCGCCGGCCTGCTGGCTGCTGATCGTCGCCCTTGGCGCCCTGGCGCAGTACGAATTCTATACCATGATGGACGGGGCCGGCCTGCCGGTCTTCCGGGTGATCGGGATGCTGGGCGGGGCGGCGGTTATCTCCTCGACCTTCTGGACCATCGGACCTGAGGACCAGCAACTGGCGGCGGGCTACCGCTGGGAGAACCTGGTGCTGATGCTGACCGCGCTGGTGGTCTTCGTGCGGCAGTTCCCGCAGAAGGACAATACGCAACCGGTCGTCACGATCGCCTGCACGCTGCTGGGGGTCTGGTATGTCGCCTTCCTGATAAACTATTTCACGCGACTGGCCTTCGCCTGGCACGACGGCGAACTGCTGCGCTCCGTCAGCCCCACCGGGCGCATGATGGTGCTTTACCTGGTCGGGGTGGTGAAGATCTCCGATGTAGGTGCCTATTTCTCAGGGCGGTTCCTCGGGCGTCACAAGCTCTATCCGCGGCTTTCGCCCAAGAAGACCTGGGAAGGCCTGATCGGCGGTGTACTGGCCTCGCTGGTGGTCAGCCTGCTGTTCTGGCATCTGACGGGTGGTGTGTTGGGGAAATTGACGCTTGATCTGGTGGACGCGGTGATCCTGGGCCTGGTGCTGCCGGTGGCCGGTGTGCTGGGCGACCTGTTCGAGTCGCTGCTGAAGCGCTCGTCCGGGATGAAGGATTCGGGGACGTTGATTCCGGGCATGGGCGGGGTGCTGGATGTGCTCGACAGCTTGCTGTTCGGTGCGCCGGTGTTGTATGCTTATGCGGTACTGTTCATGAAATAAGGTGGTCCTGCCGCGCGGCGGTATGGTTTAGGGGGCGTTTATGTGGTCGATGTTGTTCAGCAAGGTGTATGTCGGGCTGGTGGTTGTCGCGTTCTTCGGGGTGACGATCTTCATTCATGAGCTGGGGCATTACCTGGTGGCGCGCTGGTGCGGGTTGAAGGTCAAGGTCTTCGCGATCGGCTTCGGGCCGGCGATCTGGCAGAAGACGGTCAACGGCATCAAGTACAAGATCGGCTGCATCCCGTTCGGCGGCTACGTGGCCCTGCCGCAACTCGATCCGACCGCGATGCAGACCGTCCAGGGCGGAGATGAGGACGGGGCGGCAGCCGATGCCGATGGCGACGAGGATCCGCTGCCGCCCGCCGCGCCCTGGAAGAAGATCCTGGTCTCGCTGGCGGGGGCGACCGGCAATGTGGTGCTGGCGGTTGTTATCGCCTGGATGGTCTACTGGATCGGCATGCCCACCACGACAGCCAACCAGGACACGGTGCTGGGCTATGTGGTGCCGGGCACCGCGCTTTACGAGCAGGGGGTGCGCATCGGCGACCGGGTGACGAGCGTCAACGGGACGCCGGTCGGTCAATGGAGCCACTTCATCCAGGAAGCGGCCATGTATGAGGAGGTCACGCTGGGGATCGCGCGTGCCGATGGCAGTGAGTTGAACGTGACGACGCCGACGACGATCTGGCGCTACGGTATCCGCATGGTGGGCGGGGTCGATGCGCAGGCCCCGGCGCTGGTCGGGACGGTGGAATCCGGCATGAGCGCCGCCGCCGCCGGTGTCGAAAGCGGGGACCGGGTCATGGCGTTCGACGGGGAGCCTGTATTCAGCGATGCGCACCTGATCCAGTTGGTGCATGAGAATCGTGACCGCACGGTGGGGATGACCGTACAGCGCCGGATCGACGGGGACCTGCACGAGCTTGTCCTGCAGGTCACGCCAGCCTATGATGACAAGCACAACCAGACCCGAATCGGCATTCGTTTCAAGATGCCCACGGAGACGCTGGATACGAGCGTGAAGGTGCATCCGGAGCCGATGACGCAGATCCGGCACCATTCCTCGGCCATCCTGCGGTTCCTGCGCGACCTGGTCAACCCCCGCAAGGCCAAGCGCGCCGCCAGCCTGGTGGGCGGTCCGGTGGCGATCATTTCCAGCTACTTCGGCATGATCCAGGCCAGCTTCATGCTGGCGGTCTGGTTTACCGGGTTCCTGAATATCAACCTGGCGATCATCAACCTGCTGCCGCTGCCGGTGCTCGATGGCGGCCATATCGTCTTCTCGCTCTATGAATGGATCTTCCGCCGCCCGATCCATGCGCGGGTGATCAATATCCTGGTCAATGCCTTCGCCGCCCTGCTGATCGGGGTGTTCCTGCTGCTAAGTTTCCGCGACGTGGGCCGCACCTCGCTGGGGGATTACGTGCGCGACCTGTTAGGGCGCGAGCCGGAGGCGGGAGAGGCGGTCGCCGGGGATAGCGCGAGTAACGCGGTCCCTGCCGACGCGGAGGCGGTCACGGAGTGAGGGCCGTGTTGAAAGCCTCAGTTGCGGCGCAACTGGGCTACAGGTAGCCCGCTCGCGCCGCGAGCGCGGCTTTTCGTGTGCAGGGATGTTCCTGGTGTTGCAACCGGTTCTGCGAACGGGGTTGAATTGAACGACTGGATCGATATCCGCAAGGATGAGAAACACGTGGCGGCGGAACGCGGCAAGGCGCGTGAGCTGCGGCGCAGTCCCTGGTGGCAGGAACAGCTACGCAAGGGTGTCTGCCACTACTGCGGCGAGCAGGTGGGGGCGGAAGCGCTGACGATGGACCACGTCGTCCCGGTGGCCCGCGGCGGCCGCAGCACCAAGGGCAATGTGGTCCCCTGCTGCGAGGCCTGCAACAAGAGCAAACGCTGCTACACGCCAGCGGAGCTGGTCATGCAAGAGCTGGGGCTGTAGGCATTCACTACGATTCGCTGAGGCGCTTCTGGTCCTCGGCGTTGAAGAGCGTGTGCGCCTCGCGGATGGCGTCGCAGAGCCGGTCGGCGAGCGGGTGGTGCGAGAGGCGCTGGCGCAGGGCACTCCAGTCGGTATTCTCGTCCGCTTTTGCGCCGGCAAACCAATGCCCGCCGTTGCCCAGCAGGTTATAGCGCATCTTGCCGTAGTCATGCATGTCGAACGCCTTGGCCATGCCCAACATGCGCGCGATATGATAGACCGGGACTTTCCCAGGGGTGTCATCGATCTCGGGAATCCCGCGATTCCAGTGTGCCGCCCAGTCGGTCCCCAAGGCTTCCGAAAAAACCGCTTCAAGCCGCTGGATGATGGGGGCGATTTGCTGGCGGGCCTCGGGAATCAGCGGGAGCACTGCCAGATGCGCGTCCAGATCTTGAGGTTTGGCGATCCCCAGGCTTATGGTATGCACATCGCTGCCCGCTAGACAGAAGAGGTCGTTGAAGCCCATCGGCGTCAACGGCTCGCAGAGCCGGGTCAGCTTTTCGGGCGGGGAGTAGAGCTTGCCGCCCTTGTCGTTCGGGCTGATGATGAACACGCCCATGTCGCGCGTGGTGGCGGCGTCGATCGCCGGGCGGTTCCACTGGTCGAAGTAGTACCAGTGCAGGTTGACATAGCTGAACTCGCCGGATTCGATCGCCCTGAGAATCGTCGGCAGCGGCGCGTGCGTCGAGAACCCGACGTGTCGGACCCGGCCGCTGGCCTGTAGCTTGCGGGCGGCTCTGAGGGTTCCCCCGGTCAGCGTCTGCGTCAGCAGCTCGTCGTTGTTGATGCCGTGGATGCCGAGCAGATCCACATAGTCGAGCCTGAGATTCTCCATGGACTGGTCAAAAACCTTCAGGAATTCGTCCTCGCTCTCCTTTGGACCGATTTTGGTCTGGACGATCAAATGCTCGCGCGGGAGGCTCGGCAGCACGCGGCCGAGCTGGATCTCGCTGGTGCCATAACCGCGGGCGGTTTCGATGTGGTTGATGCCGCAGGCGATCGCGCGCTGGATGCAGGCGGCAAGGTTCTCCTGGCTGGCCGCGTCGATATTCTCGAACACGTCATCCTGCCAGCCCTGCTGGTAGCGCATGCCGCCGCAGGTAAAGACCGGCATCTGCAACTCCGTGGCACCAAACCGCCGGTAGATCATGTTGTCCGCGTTTGTTTTCATGCGCCGCATTCTACCGCGTCAAACCGCCGGGTCAACCTCATTCACACGAAGGCACGAAGACACGAAGGCTTATGCGCTGTATGCCACTAAAATAAAAAAGTCACAAATCGACTATTTTCACAACGAATGAGGAACGCAACGAATGAAGTTCCAAGCCGGCCGCCCGGGGTACAGGCAACAACGGCTGGTAACTTTTTGAACGGGTAGACCTGCCCTCCAGGCGGTCTGCTAGAGGGTGAAGCGCCGGGCGATGCGCTCGGAATGGTACTCGTAGCAGGTGTCGCAAGGGGGCGGGTACTTGCCGTTGATATGCGTGGTCCGCAGCGCCTGCATCTTGCCGGAGTTGATGAACTTGCGCAGGTCGAAGTCGTGGTCCTTGACGTTGCCGAGACTGAGCCGCGCGTTGTAGTCCGTGCAGCACGGGCATACGTCCCCATTCCAGTTGACCGCCAGATAGCCCCGCCAGAAGAACCGGCACGGATTCTTCAGGTTGGTCGCGCACTTCTCCGCGAAGGGGGAATAGGAAACGACGGAAACCGAATCCATGCCGAGGGCTTCCCACTCCTGCATGAACGCGTCCATCTGCGCTTCCACGTCAGGGGTGCCGACGGCCAGGACGTGGGTCACCATCGGTGACTTGCGCCGCTGCTTCTCCTCCATGAACCCGCGGATCCGCGCCTTGAGATCGTCGTAGTTGAACCCGCGGTTCTTCTCGTAGGTCTCCCCGGCGCCGTCGATCGAGAACACGATCATGTCCAGGCCGCTGTCCAGAAGCCGCGCGGACAGTTCCGGCGTCAGCAGTGTGCCGTTCGTATAGAGCAGCAGGTAGGCCTTGGTATGGCGGCGGGCGTAGTCGATGAATTCGAAGATGTCCTCGTGCAGCAGGGGTTTCCCCCACAGGGTGAAACGGATGCGGCGCAGATACGTGTTGCGGTCGATGATCTTCTTGAACAGGTCCAGTTCCATCGACCCACGCCGCTCCTTTTTCAGCAGGCCGGTGTTGACCGGGCAAACCCCGCATGTTAGGTTGCAGCGGGTGGTCAGCTCGAAGTCCACCGTGTTGAGGTTGCTGATCCGTTTGGTCTTGAGCAGGTAGCAGATCTCGTTGCGCGCCATCTCCCACTGTGTGGACAGGGTGGGTAGCTGGATATCGAGCACGTTCTTGATGTTGGGGTCCTTGATATAGGGGTGTGCGCCAGATGATTGACCAGACTGGACATGGCACTCATAGTATCGTTTTCTCTCCGTGTAATAGTCTTGATCCCCAGTTTTGAGATAACCGGGAATTGAAGCGTGCGTATGTTAGTCAGTAAGCGGCGGCTTGCAACATGAATCGAATGTCCGCCCTACTGTTCTTTTTGTTCATAATATGAAATGCGGGGACGGTAGGCTGTGTAGCCGCGATCGGTGATCGCGGACGGGGACGCGGCCCGGTTGCCTTTGCTCCGGTTTCCGGGGTCACTGACCCCGGCTACAAGGATGGTAGCAGGGCCTCGGCGATGGTGTCGGCGAACCGGGTGCCGCGGGGGGTGGTGCGCCAGGCGTTGCCTTCGCGGGCGAGCAGTCCGTCGCGAGAGAGGGCTTCGAGCTGTTTCTGCCAGTAGGGGCGCAGGTGACGGGCGGCGGGGCCGAGGCGGTTGACGGCGTCGTCGAGCGAGACGGGGTCGGCGAGCCGGAAGCGGAAGATCAGGCGCTCGGCGGCGTCGGTCTCGGGCGTGAGTGCCTCGCGTTCGCGCGGGGGTGTGCCGGTTGTCGCGACGTAGGCATCGAGGTCGGCGGTATTGGTCCAGCGCTGGAGTCCGGCGCGTGAAGCGGCCGCCGGTCCGAAGCCGATGTAGTCGGCACCTTGCCAGATGTTGATGTTGTGCAGGCAGCGCTGTCCGGGCCGAGCGTGGTTCGAGGTCTCATAGTGCTCGAACCCGGCGTGGCCGAGCAGTGAGTCGGCTGTTTCAAGGGCGGCGGCCATCGCCGCCTCGTCGGCAGGACGGAAGCCTCCTCCAGCTTGCAGGCGGTGGAGCTGGCTGCCCGGCTCGACGCTGCAGGCATAGACCGACACATGATCCGGGGCGAGGGCGAGGGTGCGCTGGAGGGTGGTTTCCCATTCGGCAGGCGATACCCCCGGCAGTCCGGCGATCAGGTCCAGCCCGATCCGCGCGAAGCCGCTGGCGCGGAGCAGGGCGACGGTCTCGGCGGTCTGGGCGGCGGTGTGCCGCCGGCCGATGCGCTCGAGGGTGGCGTCGTGCATGGATTGCACACCGAGGCTGACGCGGCTGACGCCGCTTTCATGCCAGTGCGCCGCCAGCGCGGGCGATATTGTTCCCGGATTGGCTTCGACCGTCCATTCGCGGCAGGCCGGCAAGTCCGCCTGCCGGTGCAGCATCGCCGTCAGCCGCTGCCATTGCGGCAGCGAGAGCGTCGACGGGGTGCCACCGCCGATATAGACAGTCTCCACGGCGGCGGGCAGGTGCTCGCTGCCGCTCATTTCCCGTTCCAGCGCATCGAGGAACGCGTCGGCGCGCTCCTGCTTATACCGCTCGGAATAAAACGCGCAGTAGATGCATTTGCCTGTGCAGAACGGAATATGGATATACAGGTTTATGGGGACTCCTAATCAGACTGAAGACCGAAGACTGAAGACCGAAGACTGAAGACTTTTTTCGGATTACGAGAGCGGCGACGAGAACGGATTACGAGTTTGAGGGAACCACAATCGTTCACCGTTCTCGTCGCCGTTCTCGTTCACCGAGACCCACAAGCATTAACAGGGGGCGTCCCGCGTAGCGGTTTACCCGATCGCCTCGTGCAGCCGGGGGATGATCTCGCTGACCGCGATCCGTTCCTGCTTCATCGAGTCGCGCTCGCGCAGGGTGACAGTGTCGTCGTTGAGCGAATCGAAGTCGACCGTGATGCAGAAGGGCGTGCCGATCTCGTCCTGGCGGCGGTAGCGGCGGCCGATGGCTCCGGTCTGGTCATACTGGCAGGGCCAGCAGCGCTGGAGCGACGCATAGATCTCGCGCGCCTTGCCGACCAGTTCGGGCTTGTTCTTGAGCAGCGGGAAGACGGCCACTTTAACCGGGGCCACGCGCGGTGCGAAGCGCAGCACGGTGCGGCTCTCGTAGCCATCCGGCACGGGCTTGCCGGGCTCAGCCAGGCGCAGCTCGCCCTCGCCGGTCGGTACCCACTCCTCGCGATAGGCGTTACACAGGATCGCCAGCGCGATACGGTCGACTCCAGCGGAGGGCTCGATGACGTGCGGGACAAACCGCAGGTTGGTCTCCTGGTCGAAGTACTCGAGCTTCTTGCCGCTGTACTCGGAATGCCGGCTGAGATCGAAATTGCCGCGGGCGGCGATGCCCTCAAGCTCCTGCACGCCGAACGGGAACTCGTAGGCGATGTCCACGCAGGCCGAGGCGTAATGCGCCAGTTTCTCCTTCGGATGCACGTCCTTGTGCAGGCGTTCAAGCGGCAGCCCGACGGATTTGTACCATGCTAGCCGCTGCTCGATCCAGTAGTTGTGCCAGTGCTCGTCGGTGCCGGGCTCGATGAAGAACTCCAGTTCCATCTGTTCGAACTCGCGCGAGCGGAAGGTGAAGTTGCGCGGATTGATCTCATTTCGGAATGCCTTGCCGATCTGCGCGATACCGAAGGGGATCTTCTGGCGCGAGGTATCCATGACATTGCCGAACTGCGCGAAGATGCCCTGGGCGGTCTCGGGCCGCAGGTACGCCTTGGCCGAGTCATCCTCGACGGGGCCGACAAAGGTCTTGAACATCAGGTCGAAGGCGCGCGGCTCGGTCAGGTCTTTTGAGCCGCAGTGGGTGCACTTGATTCCTTCCGGCAGCTTGAAGCTGCCCTTGGCGGCACGGATCAGCTCGGTTCCCTGCTCCTCGCAGAGGTTGTCGGCCTTGTAGCGTTTCTTGCAGATCTTGCAGTCGACCATGGGATCGGAGAACCCGCCGATATGGCCGGAGGCCTCCCAGACGCGCGGGTGCATGATGATGGCCGAGTCGAGGCCGACGATGTTCTCGTTGAGCTGGACGACATCCGTCCACCAGGCGGTCTTGATGTTGCGCTTGAGTTCCACGCCCAGCGGGCCGTAGTCCCAGAAGCCGTTGAGGCCGCCGTAGATCTCGGACGTCTGGAAGATAAAGCCGCGCCGCTTGCAGAGCGACGTGAGTGCCTCGAGTGTGTTCTGTCCCTTTTCCTTCGCCATGATCGGTCATCCTTGTTTGTAGACGTTAAAAGAATGCGCCTGAAGCTACCACGCCCGGCACGGGAGTCAATGTTGTTTTTTGAAGTCACAGGCATTCCGGCCTGAAGACACCGTTTTCGGTGATGATGGCGGTGATCAGGGCTGCGGGGGTGACGTCGAAGGCCGGGGCATAGACCTTGACGCCGTCCGGGGCGGTCTGCCGCCCGAAGCCGCAGGTGATCTCCTCGGCGGCGCGTTCCTCGATCGGTATGCCGTCCCCGTCCGGCGTCGCGGGATCGACTGTCGAACTGGGAGCCAGCACGTAGAAGGGTATCCCGTGGGCCCTGGCGGCCAGTGCCACGCCGTAGGTGCCAATCTTGTTGGCCGCATCCCCGTTGGCGGCGATGCGGTCGGCACCCACGAGCACGGCATCGATCCGGCCTTCCTTCATGACCTGGGCGGCCATGTTGTCGCAGATCAGGGTGACGTCGACCCCGGCCTGCATCAGTTCCCAGGCCGTCAGGCGGGCACCCTGCAGCAGCGGGCGCGTCTCGTCGGCATAGACGCGCACGGGGCGTTTCTGCTCCGCCATGGTGTAGACCGGGGCCAGGGCGGTACCGAATTCAGCAGTCGCCAGTCCGCCGGCGTTGCAATGCGTCAGCACGGTGCAGCCGTCCTTGAGCAGAGCCGCGCCGTGCCGGCCGATGGCGCGGCACATGGCGGCGTCCTCGTCGCGGATGCACATGCCCTCCTCGATCAGTCGCCGCTTGAAGGCCGCCGGGGGCAGGCCCGCGGATGCCGCGGCGACGGCCTGCATGCGGCTGAGCGCCCAGAAGAGGTTGACCGCGGTCGGGCGCGAGGTGGCCAGGTGCGCGGCGGCGGCCTCCACGGCGGCAAGCAGTTGCGCGGTGTCCCCGGGCGCATGCTGCACGGCTGCGGCCACACCCATGGCGGCGGCGATGCCGATCGCTGGTGCACCGCGGACCTGCAGGGTCTTGATCGCCTTCCAAACGACGTCCAGGTCGTCGGTCGCGACAAAAACCAGTTCCAGCGGCAGCCGGGTCTGGTCGATCATCCGGATATGGCCGGGCAGGGGGACGGCGACGTCCTGTGAAATCCATTCAATTGTGCGGGGTACGTTCATGGGTGCTCCTTGTTTTGCGATACCATAACGAACGCTGGGAAAATGGCAATGCGATATCGTGGTTTTTAGGTTTCCATTCCAAGGACGCCTGGGGTAGGATGTAAGACAATTATGCGGACAATCATTACCAGCGATATACATCTGGGCTCGCGGCAGAGCCGGGCGGCGGATTTCCTGGCGTTCCTGGAGACGCTGCCGGCTGAGGACCGCCTGGTGCTCAACGGCGATGTGGTGACGCATTTCGCGCGTGAACAGGCTCTGCCCGAGGTGCATGCGGCGGTCCTGGACAAGCTGCGGGCGATGTCGCGCGAGCGGGAGGTGATCTGGCTGCGCGGCAATAACGACCGGCATTTCACGCTGCGCGATCCGGCCGGGATCGTGTTCGCGAATGATTATCTCGTCGACGGGCTGCTGTATGCCACGCATGGCGACCGGTTCGACCATCTGATGCCGACGCTGCGCTTCGTGCTGATCCCGCTGCGTGTGGTGTACGAGTTCTGCACCAGGGTGGTTGGGAAAACGACGCATGTGGCGTCCTTCGCCAAACGCTTCCCGCTTGTCTACAACGTCCTCAACGGCCATGTCGCCCGCAACGCGACGGCCTATGCCCGGACGCAGGGGCTGCGGGCGGTGACCTGCGGTCACACGCACCATCCCGAGGAACGCGAGACGGGCGGCATCCGCTACTTCAACACCGGGTGCTGGACGGAGGAGGCCGCGCGCGTGCTTGTCGTGGACGGGGACCAGATGCACCTGCGCGGATGCTCTGAAATATAGGCAAACCAGCCACCCGGGGTGCCGGGCGAAAACGAATGGGTAACTTTTTGGGAGAGAAGATTAAGGCGAAAGATTAAGGGTCGAGCAGAAGCCCATGCTTCGCCAAAGGTTACTCAGGACACAGCAACCTTTATCTTTCGCCCTAATCTTTCGCCCTGATCTATTGAACGGGAAGTGTGCCATAATGGCCAAGTTATAGGTAAGCCAGCCACCCACGGCGGAGGGCGAAAACGAGTGG
>CAZSRU010000004.1:0-78455 GCA_964609395.1 uncultured Victivallales bacterium | reverse complement strand
CGGAGGCGTGACCGGTGGAGTCATCGGGCGCGAGAGAGGTTTTTCAGCGGAATCTTATATTACGATGTGACCCCGCAGTCCCTTCAAATGAAGGCGGGCAAAGTCCGGTTCAGGACTTCCTTTTGGAGATCAAGGGCAGCGATCCTGACGACTTTGCGGCGGTGGCTGCGGGACTGGAGAAGCTGCGCCATCGGCAGAATCATCGTGCGCCGCTGACGAAGCCGATCAATGACGGGCTGTTTGAGTTGCGTCATGTCGGCAAGTTGAATACGCGTGTACTGTGGTTTTTCATGAAAGGCAGGCGCATAATCGCCGTTCATGGCATTCGCAACAAAGGTCAGGCGATTCCGGCCCGCGACATTCAGACCGCGCGGGCCCGGATGCTGGACTGGTTGGGAAGGAATACGTGATGAGCAAGACGAATTTCGATATATTCCTTGAAGAGCAACTCCAGGATCCAGACTTTGCGGAGCGCTTCAAAAGAGCCGGAGAAGCGGGTTGTCGGGGGTTGTTGGGGTCAGACTGTAAATAACAAGTAAAGATTTGTCCCCTTTGGCGGCGTCAGTCCGAGCTAGCCATTTTCCTGGCGTAGAAGATCAAGTTCAAGGTCGTTGATTCAGTCAATGTTCATGCGGACTTCGTCGGGGGTGGTGCCGGAATCCGGAGGCGGCTGTTGCGCTATCCGGTTGGCTGCCCTCGCGCACTATGCATGCTTGCTCGGGACGGGGTGGCACCCGTCCCTTGCTTGGGGCTTGCAACGCGGCGGACGGGGTGTAACCCGTCCCTCCATCCTGTCACTCTCCCGTCGGCTCCGCTACGCCAATTCTGTCACTCCAAACGACAATGGCGCTATTCGTGGCTGGCCTCCACCTGTGAAGCCAACTTCACGAAGAGCTCCTTTGACCAAAGCGCCAGTTCACGCGGATCACGCAGGAATGGACGGACTTCTTCCGCCGCTGCTGCAATATCAACGTGCCCGAAGCGTTCCTGGAGCAGTTCGTGTAGCATTCCTGGATCCAGTGTCTCGATACGGTTATTCCCGCTCTGGCGGATTCGCGCTTGAAGATGCAGCAGATTGACGGGCACATGACGACTGATGAACCAGATGAAATCGTAGAAATCGCGTCCTTTCACCCTGTTCTTCCAATCACGGAAAAGCAACGCGTGCAGTTTGCCGGCAAATAAACTCGGACAGCGCTTTGTTCATGCCAGGATACCTCCATATTTTTCCACGGTGCGCTGCAATTGGCGCACCGAAGGACTCTTGTAGTTTTTTGCGCAGGCACCAAGCACAGCCGGGTCGATCTCCAGCGTTTCGTCCAACCGCATCAACTCCGCCCACTTTCTTACATCCGACATGGAGCGCATGCGGGGTTCGCGTGCAATACGGTCGCACAGGGCCTTGGTCGGTGAGGCGATCAAGAACGGGATGCCGGATTCGTCGATCCGATCAATCCCGATGGCATAAACGCTCCTGGGAATCGAAAGGTAACGAAAGTGTCCAAACCGGTTGTCAAACAAAGCGGGTCGCTTGAGCGTTGCGGACGTGACCTCGTAAACCGCTTCGGGAATGAGGCCATAGAAGGAAAGCGCGGTTTCAAAACTGATGTACGAAGGACCGTAGATGCTTGCGGCGAGGCAATAGGGATGGATATCGGGCTGGGTGGCGTACAGCCCGCGCCGCAATGGAATCAGCTCGCCGTCTTTTATCAGCCGGGCGATTTTACCGCGCTTATCGCTTAATGCACCCAGCATGTCCTTCATGCGAAGCGAATCGATAATAGGTTCTGACTTATCCAACCGGATGTTCATATTGAGCAATATAGTTGTAATAAACACAACTATCAAGCTAAATAGAGTTATAGGACGTAGTGTCTCGTCTCGCCATTCTTCACTTGAATTGACGAGGGGTGTTTGCTCCGCCAGGGTTCGTCCGCGAAAATAGAAATAGCCATTTTCCTGGCGCAGAAGATCAAGATCAAGGTCGTTGATTCAGTCAATGTTCATGCGGGGGCGGCGGGGGCGGTGCCGGAATCCGGAGGCGGCTGTTGCGCTATCCGGTTGGCTGCCCTCGCGCACTATGCATGCTTGCTCGGGACGGGGTGGCACCCGTCCCTTGCTTGGGGCTTGCAACGCGGCGGACGGGGTTGAATCCGCCTTCGCTGAAGCTACGGCGGACATGCCCGTCCCTCCAGGCTGATGCTCGGGCGTGCAGCACTGCGGACGGGGTGGCACCCGTTCCTCCAGGCTGATGCTTGCGGGATAACGGGGCGGGATAACGGGGTCACATCGTATGTTACGATGTGACCCCGTAGTCCCGGAGAAATTAGAATTCAAGGATTTTGTCCCGCTTTTCAAGAGAATCCTCGTATTTGTTGGGAAAAACAGCGAGAAAAATCCCAGGTAGATGAGGAACAGGCGGATTTGTGAGGATGGGGCGGGCAACGGGATTCGAACCCGCGACATTCAGAACCACAATCTGACGCTCTAACCAACTGAGCTATGCCCGCCATCGGAATTAACGTGCCGGATAATCTACACATTTACGCGGGGATATCAATCCAAATTTGACGCCAAACCGTTATTGTGCAGGGCCATTTCATCTGATATGGCCGGAATAGTGCGCAATCGCCATATAGGCAACACATTATCGGTCAGGCGTAGCGGCGTGCCGAATCGTCGATCACGTCGGCGCCGGGGAAGCCTTCCGTCCCCTGTTACCGCTCATCAGAGCACTGGCGGTCGCACGCGGACGCCGTCGTAGCGCACCCGCCGAGCCAACCATGGGGTGCTACTGGTTACGGTAGAAACAGACCCAGGGCACGCGAGGCCAGGTTCGGCAACCGCTCACGTTCCGGCAGCACGAGGTAGCGGCTGTTGTTGACCACAAATCCAAGCCGCCGGGCTCGCTGCCTGGCACTCCAGCCAATCCACTTCTCACGCCCCTTCAGGTGCAAGGCCGCCGCACTGAAACAGGCTAGGGCAACCCATTCGCCGTCTAGTTCAGCGACGTAACGCAAGGCGCGACCGACCATCTTGGCACTGCACAGATAGTGCTTCCGTTCAAGGAGCAGGTCAAAACGTGCTCTCTCGGCGTCCTCGATCAGCCGCACGCTCACTCGTTTGAGAACATCGGGTTCATCGGCAAGGTTGTATCGTTTCATGCCTCCGTGTAACAGAACGGACGCAGGCTGTTCAGTCATTTCGCGAACCGATCAATCAAAACAACCTCAGGAACTGCGCAGATGAAATGCCCCTGGTGTTCAGGCGTGTTCAGGCCGCATTCGCACCTTGCTTTCACACCCCGCAGCCGTTACGTTTCGTTACATGGAAATCTCCATAAAACACGAAACGTCAAGGGAACAGCTCAAAACGGAGCGTGGACTTTCCAGTCCCCGGTGATTGTAGAGCTGGGGGCTTGGAAAGGTGGGGGAAGGCGGGGATTGGAACGTCCCCGCTCCGGTGTGAGCACGGGATGCGTGATTGACCTTGGCGCGCTTAACGGCTAGTTTTATGCCGTTCCGGTCATGGCACGCCGATAGTGAAACGAGGGCTTAGAAACTTTATGAAACTTCAGGATATTCAAGCAAGGGTGGCGCAGTGGCGGCGGCAGGTCCGGCGGGGGGTGGCGTTCCTCAAACGCGACGTCTGGGATCTGGATCTCTCGGCGCTCTCGTGGATCCGCTCGCTGGGGGTTCGGTTCCTGCGTGTGGTCATCCTGGTCTTTCGCGGGTTCAAGGACGACGAGTGCTCGATGCATGCCTCCGCGCTGACCTTCAGCACCCTGATGGCGATCGTGCCCATACTGGCGCTGTGCCTCTCTATGGCGCGCGGCCTGGGCGATGCCGATACCGCCAAGCTCTGGCTGCAGGGACGGATCCAGGCCTGGACCCAGACGTTCAAGGCGATACCCGCCGAGGGATTCGCGCCGTCCGAGGGGACCTTGCCTGCGGGGGACCCCGTTACCACTGAATCCGATCGGTATGTGCAGAACGAACTGGCGATGCGGATAAACCTGCTGGTTGAAAAAGGGTTTGAGAAAGTCGAGAATATCAATTTCGCCAAGCTGGGCACCGTGGGCCTGGTCCTGCTGATCTGGATGGTGATCGAGGTGCTCGGGCGCGTGGAACGCTCCTTCAACCGGGTATGGGGCATCGCCGTCGGCCGTACGGTCTGGCGACGTTTTACCGATTACCTCAGTGTCCTGCTGATCCTCCCGGTCCTGATCGTGGCCGCCGCCTCATTGCCGGTGATGGATATGGTCACCCGCTTCATGCCGTCCGACACGGCGGCCTTTGTGCAGCGGCTGGTGGCCTCGGGGCTTTTCAAGAACGCGGTGGTCGTGGTGATGACCACGCTGGTGTTCACGTTCGTGATCATGTTCATGCCGAACACGAGCATGAAGGTCAAATCCGGTCTCACGGGTGGACTGGTCTCGGCGGTGCTTTTCCTGCTCTGGCTGTGGATATGCGCCATGCTGCAGGTGGGGGCGGCGAAGTACGGCAAGATCTACGGTAGTTTCGCGGTGGCCCCGATCGTGCTGGCCTGGGTGCATGTGAGCTGGCAGATCGTGCTCTTCGGGGCGGAAGTGGCATTCTCGGTCGAGAACTGCGACACCTTCCGCATGGAGCAGAACGCGGCGGATGCCAGTGTGCGGGCGCGCCTGACGCTGGCACTTTCCGTGGTGGCGGAAGCGGCGCATCGCATGGCGACGGGCGAGCCCCCGTTTGATCTGGCTGAATACGGGCACCAGCGCCGGATCCCGGTGCGCCTGCTCAATGCCGTGACCGACGAGTTGGTGCGGGGGGGCTACATGATACCGGTGACAGATCGTCCGGGGGTTTACGTGCTGCTGCGCTCGCCAGCCTCGATCCCGGTGCAGGATATCGTGAACGTGGTGATGAACGCGGGCAGCGGCGTCAAGGAACTCGGGCTGGTGCGCGTGGATACCGAGGTGCTCGCGGCGGTCAAGCAGGCATTTGACGGGATGAACGGCACGCTGGCCGGGGTGACGGTGGAGAGTCTGCTGGCGAAAACGGTGAAGTTACAGGGTAGGTGACGAGGGGGAACAGGGCAATGGATGTGAATTTCGAGGGGGAACTGAATTCGGAACAGTTGGCGGCGGCGACAGCCGGTGACGGGCCGATGCTGATCCTGGCGGCGGCGGGCACGGGCAAGACCCGCACGCTGGTCTATCGCGTGGCGTATCTGGTGTCACAGGGGATTGAACCGGACCGGATCCTGCTGCTGACCTTTACCAACCGGGCGGCGAAGGAGATGCTCGAGCGGGCCTCGCTACTGGTGCGCAGCGCCACCGGTATCCCCTGGAGCGGGACCTTCCACCACATCGCCAACCGCCTGCTGCGCCGCCATGCGTCGCTGCTCGGTTTCCAATCCGGCTTTACCATCCTCGACCAGGATGACTCCCGCAAGCTGATGTCGGACGCGATCAAGGAACTCGGCCTGAAAAGCAAGGAGTTCCCGAAGCGCGAGGTGCTGCTGCACGTGCTCTCGCAGGCCCGTAACCGGCAGCGTCCGCTGGACGAGACGGTAGAGGACCATTTCGACGGTTTCGAGGTCGATCCGGCACCGGTGCTGGCGGCGATCAAACGCTACGAGAAGCGCAAGGTCGAGCTCGGGGCAATGGATTTCGACGATCTGCTGGTCAACTGCCTGCGGTTGCTGGACGAGCATCCCGAGATCCGGCAGCGCTATGCCCGGCAGTTCCAGCATGTGCTGGTGGATGAATACCAGGACACCAACACGATCCAGTCGCAACTGGTCGATGCGCTGTCCTCCGAATTCCATAACCTGTTCGTGGTCGGCGACGATTTCCAGAGCATCTACGGCTGGCGCGGGGCCGATACGCGCAATATCCTGGAATTTCGCAAGCGCTACCCGTCGGCTCAGATCTACAAGCTCGAGACCAACTACCGCAGTGTCCCGGAGGTGCTGAACCTGGCGAACGTGACCGTCGGCTGCTCGGATCATCCCGAGGAATACCGCAAGACGCTGCGGGCGACGCGCGAGCCCTACCGCTGCCCGACCGTGGCGCGGCTGCGCGATGGCGACCACCAGGCGCGCTATGTGGTGGAACTGCTGCGCAACTTCCGGCGCGACGGCTACCGCCCGCGCGATATCGTCATCCTGTACCGGGCGCATTTCCACGCGATGGAGCTGCAGATGGCGCTCACGCGCGCGCGCATCCCGCACAATATCACCTCCGGGATGCGCTTCTTCGAGCAGGCGCATGTCAAGGATGTCCTGGCCCTGCTGCGGGTGCTTTCCTGCGCCACCGACGCCCTGGCGTTCGAGCGGCTGCTCTGCTTGCTGCCCGGGATCGGCGAGGTGTCCGTACGCAAGCTCTGGATCAAGATGGGTGAGCGGTTCGACGCCTCGGACCCGGCAGCACGGACCGCGCTAGCCGAGGCGCTGCGCCCGGCGGCGCGGGCGCGCTGGGCGGTGATCGTCCCGGTCGTCGAGGCCTATTACCGCTCCGGCCTCAGTGTCAACGGCGGCGAAGTGGTCCAGCGCTTCCTCGATGCCTTCTACGCGAGCCATGCGGCGACGGCTTTTGACAACCCCGAGTCACGCGTCGACGATATCCGCGAGCTGGGTCTGCACTTCGGCAAGTTCGAGAATGTCGAGCAGTGTCTCAGCGACATCGCCCTGCTGACCAACCTGGATGCCGAGGCCGACGCGGCGGGCGGCGGCGATGCGGAATCGGTGCGCCTGAGCACCGTGCATCAGGCGAAGGGCCTGGAATGGCCCGTGGTGATTGTGCTGTGGATGGTCGAGGGGATGTTCCCCTCCCAGCGCTCGCTCGACGAATCGGGCGATGGCGACGCCGAGGAACGCCGGCTGTTCTATGTGGCGGCCACGCGGGCGAAGGATGAACTGGTGCTTTGCGTGCCTGAGGTGCGGCGCAGCCGCGACGGCGGGGTGTTTTATTGCAATCCGTCCCGTTTCATCGACGAGCTTCCGAACGAGATTGCACAGACCCGCCGCATCGGCTACATTGGCTGACAGAGCTGCTGTCAAAAGGAGGATGGAATGACGGAATCGAAGCATATCGTGATCAAGCACAAGGCAACGCCGGGTTCCGCCAGGTCCGGCCAGCCGAAAATCGTGCATACACGCCAGAACGTTCCTCCCGTGTTGCGCAAGCGGAAAAGCAAGGGGTCGGCCATGGCCGTCGGCATCGTGTGTGCGCTCGTGGCACTTGGGGCGGGCGGCTTTCTGCTGAACGTCTACAAGCAGCAGCAACGTGAAGTCCGCCTGGAGGCAATGGCGGTGCAGGAACTGAGGGAGAAGGTCGAATCCCTGTATGGCTCCCTGCCCGGGAATATCGCCCGAATGGATGGCTACCTGGATCAGGCGGAAAAACGGGTCGAGGGCGTGGATGCGCTTGCCAGCTTCGTCACCAATGCCGTCACCGGCGGTTCGTCCGGTTCTGCCGATGCCGCACCGGCGCATCATGCCGCGTTGACGGGAATCGTGCGGGAAGTCGCCGCCGACCGGGATACGGTAGCAACGTTGAGGGAGCAGTTCATGGAGAGGCAGCCGACCCTGGATGAGAAGCGGGGTGACGTGAGGAAAACACAGACCCGTGCTGTGGCCGCCGCTGCTGTCGCCGATATCGAGGTTCAACTCCAGGCGAACGACGTGCTGCTCGGCGAAGCGCGGGATGTCCTTCAGCGGATGGAAGCGAAGGAGGCCGAGGCCGGGCGCCTGAAGGAAGAGGAAATCCGCATGCGGGCGGCGCTTGCCGAGGCGGAACGCCTTCAGCGTGAGGCGGAAGACTTGCAGCGCCGTACCGTAAGTGAAGTTACTAAGGCGGCGGAGCTGGTGAAATTGTCGAAGGATTTGATTGTCCGGTATGCATTCGGTGAGGCGCTGGAACCGATGGTGGCGGCGCTGGCCGCCTTCACGACCGAGCCTGGCCGCGCGGCGCTGGTGCTGCCTGTGGAGCGGGTGCAGCGGCTCCAGGCGTTCAAGACTCATCTGATCAACGGCCTGAACACGAGCCCCTACCGTTGGGGCTGGGGCATGACCGCCGCCGACAGCCAGGATATCACCGGTGCCGACGAGGCCGGGGTGAAAATCACGCGCGGGGTTGTGGAATGGAAGCAGGTTCCGATTCCCCAGTTGATGAAGATCATCGACCACCTGGGCAAGACCGAGAGGCGTCTTTCGAGCGAGCGGGCCGAGGACTGCATCGCCACCGCCATCCTGCTGGAGGAACTGGGCATGAAGGACGCGGCGTGCGAGCGCGTGCGCGAGGCGATAGCCATCAACCAGATTATCGGTGCCGATGCCCGTCGCCTGCTGCCCGGCTGCAAGTAGCGGCTGGGTTCAAATGATGAGAAGTGTATCGAACAACCCGATGTTTCGTCCGCCCGCCGAGGCGTGGAGCCTGATCCTGCAGATCGATGAGGGCTGTCCGTGGAACCGTTGCACGTTCTGCGGCATGTACAAGGGGGTGTCGCACCGCCGCCGGTCGCTGGAGGAGGTTTCCGCCTTGATCCAGCGGGAGGCCGCGCAAGAGCCCGGCACCAGCCGGGTGTTCCTGGCGGATGGCGATGTCATGCGCCGCCCGTTCGAGGAACTGCGTGCGATCCTGCAGATGCTGGGCGAGTGCTTCCCGCGCCTGGCCCGGGTGAGCCTGTATGCCAATGGGTCCTCCATTGCGGCCAAGTCCGGGGCCGAGCTGGCCGAATTGCACGCGCTGAAGCTGCAAACGCTTTACATGGGACTCGAAAGCGGCGATGAAACGATCCTGCAGCGATGCTGCAAAGGCGAGACGGCGGCTGGAATGGTCGAGGCCGGCAGGGCCGCCCAGGCGGCGGGCTTGCGCATGTCCGTGATGGTGCTGCTGGGGCTGGGTGGGGTCGAGCACAGCCAGTCGCATGTCGCCCATACGGCCGACGCAATCAACCGCATGCAGCCCCGGTTGCTGTCGGCGCTGCGCGTGATCCCGGTGGAAGGGACCCGGCTGCACGCCGAGGCTGCCAGCGGCGCGTTCCGTCTGCCGACCGAGTTCGGGATTGTGCGGGAACTGCGCGAACTGATTGCCCGGCTGGAGCTGCCAGCCACAGTATTCCGGGCCAATCACACCTCCAATATCATCCCGGTGGAGGCCCGCCTGCCGCACGACAAGTCGCGCCTGCTCGCCGAGCTTGATGCCTTGCTGTCCACCGGTACGCTTGACCGCCAGACTCCCGGCCACCTGCCCTTATGGCTATGAGCCCAGCAAGCCGGTCAGCGTTTCCAGCGAGACGCCGGCAAGGCTGCCGACGATGAGGTCCGCCTCGGCCAGGCGTGAGGCGTCAAAGGAGTTGGTCACCGCGATGCACTTCGCACCGGCAGCCTTTGCCGCCTGGATGCCGCTCGGGGCGTCCTCGATGACGACGCATCTTGAGGGTTCAACGCCCAGCCGGTATGCCGCCGCGAGGAACATGTCGGGGGCCGGTTTGCGGGCATGCGGCTCGGAACCGGTGATCACCACCATTTGGGCATACGGCACTTTCGCGGACTTGATCACGGCATCGGCGATCTCCTGTGTGCTGCCGGTCGCGATCGCGACGGCCCAGTCCGGCGACGCCAGCGCGGCCTGCATCAGCGCCAGCACGCCGGGAAACGCCGGCAGCGGTTCGCTGGCGAGCATCGCGAGCAGGAACTCCTGCCGGGCGTCCACGGCGTGTCTGACGTCGTCATCCGACATCGCGAGTCCGTTCGCCTCGGCTGCCGCCCGTGTGTAGGCTTCGGCCCCCCTCCCGATGCCGGCATCGAAATCCTCGCGCTTGACGCCAGGCAGGTTGAAAAGCTCGGCAAACGCGCGGATCGAGGCGCGCGCGTTGAGTTCCTCGGTGTCGGCGATGACACCGTCCATATCGAAGATGAGTCCGTAACGGGTTGTATTCATGGACGGTATGGTAGGCAGCACACATGAAAATGGCGAGCCTGATTTTTGCGGCGTCGGCGTCTTTCGTGTGTGACAGGGTGTCGCAGCCTCGTGCCGTGTTGTCGCGCGGGTTTCCTTTTCCGGTTGACGATAGCGGGCGACGAGAACGGATTGCGAGGAGAGAATATCCCAATTGTCCACCGCTCTCGTCGCCCGTTCTCGTCCACCGATTCCCCTACTCACGCAATCGATTAGGGCGCCCAGTTCTTATATCATGGCATGGAACTTGCATTTAATTCCTGTATGAACGCGGAACGGATACATCATCGTTGGCTGGAGCGTACGCTGTTGCTGGCCGTGCTGGCCATGCAGTTGGCGGTGTTCTGGCAGTTGCGGCTGGTGATACGGGCCGCTCGATTGGCGGAAGAGCCGGCAAGGGAAGTGGTGGCCGAGGTGGCGCCACAAGGGGTAACGGAGCCTCTGTTGCCCGAGCATGCCGAACTGCCGGATGAGGCGGCATCCCGTTTCCCGTCGGCGCAGGTGATGGCGATGGATGCCATGATGGAAAGCATGGCCCGGCTGCATTCGGCTGTGCAGTTCAACCGGGGCTGGGACCGGCTGCAGGCGTCGCCCACGCTGGACATGCGCGATACGGAAAGCGGTTATCTGGTGACCTTCAGCATCCCCGGGGTCAATGCTGATGATCTTGGCGTCCTGCTTGATGGGCGTGTGCTGACTGTAAGGGCCTGGTGCCCGGCGGAGGGCGCTGGCGGTGGCGGTCATCGCTACGAGCGGCGCATCCTGCTTCCGGGACCTGTCGGCGAGGCCGGGGAGGCGCAGGCGCACCTGACCAACGGCGTGTTGCGGGTGCATGTACCCAAAGGGGCCGGACTTGAACCCCGCCGGGTAGTCCTGCGGCTTTTCTGAAAACAAGAATACAGCGCCACCGAACAAGAAAGTGGCCACGTATGCGCATGCCTTAAGCATGCCATGTCCTCTGCAAAAACCCCGAAACCATGCGTCGGGAAACCCTCACCCGCCAATCGCTTATCGAGGCGGTCACCGCAAAGCTCGCAACCATCGCCCGTGTGACAAGAAAGAGGGATCCGCAAGCCGTTTGCGCCCGTGTAGGCGCCCTGCTTGGAAAATACAAAATTGAAAAGTTCTTCAACTGGTTCGTCGACGAGAAAGGGCAACTGACCTTCTCGTTGGATAAGGCTGTCGTTGCCGCTGAAGAAGCCTTGGATGGCTGCTACGTCATCCGATCCGATGCCCATGCTCGCTCAATGAACCCACGAACAACGCCGCTGGTCGATGCCGGTAGTGATTGAACGATTGAAAAGCCTGCGCCGCGAACAACTGCTCGTGAAGAACATCCCAGTACGTCATGTGACCAACCAGTCTGACAAAGAACAGCAACAAATCCTAGATTGCCTTGGGGTGAAAGGACTGTAGCCAGAGTGGTGAATTTAAATATTCTCGTGCCCAACATCGAACATCCAACGTCCATAGGGGGACGTTTATGTTGTGGTGCGGATAGCGGCGAGGAGGGCGCGGATCTGGTCGGGGACGACGTCGCCGATGGTGCCGATGCGGAAGCAGTCGGCGACGGAGACTTTGCCGGGATAGATCACAAAACCCTGTTTCTTCAGCTTCTGGTAGAAGTCCGCGAAGCTGAAGATCACCGGGTTGCGGAACGAGGTGATGAACGGCGATTGCAGGGCGGAAGGTAGCAGTGTCCGGAACCCCATGGCCTGCATGCCGTCGACCAGAATACGCTGGTTCTCGCGGTAACGCTGGAAACGCGCATTGATGCCGCCCTCCTCGTCAAGTTCGCGCAGGGCCTGCGCGAAGGCGCGTACGACATGGGTCGGCGAGGTGAACCGCCATTTGCCGCCTTGCGTTTCCATCGTGTTCCACTGGTCGAAAAGGTCGAGCGACAGCGAGCGCGCCTGCCCCTTCCACGAGCGGATCAGAGGTTCGCGAACCAGCACAAACCCGAAGCCCGGCACGCCCTGGATGCATTTGTTGGCCGAGCTGATGAGTACATCCACGTTTTCCAGGTCGATGGGGATTCCTCCGAAGCTGCTCATGGCATCGACCATGAAAAGCCGATCTGCTGTCTTGACGAGGCGTCCGATCTCCTCGACCGGGTTGAGCATGCCGGTGGTGGTCTCGCAGTGGACAACCGCCACATGCGTGATCGCCGGATCGGCATTCAGCGCCTTCTGCAGGCGGTCGAGATCCGGGTGGGCGATCTCTCCGCTGTCATGCACCTCCAGCGGGATCCGCAGGGTACGGGCGATGGCGGCGATGCGGTCGCCGTAGGCACCATTCGCCAGTACCAGCAGTTTGCCGTCGTCAGGCATCATGCTGCCGATGGCGGCCTCGACGCTGAAAGTGCCGCTGCCCTGCATGAGCACGGCGGTGAAGCCGTGATCGCCGGCAAGACCGACAAGCTGGCGGCGGATGTCCTGGACGATATCGTTGTAGTCGCGGTCCCAGGTACACCAGTCGCGCAGCATCACCGCCTTGACAGACGGGGTCGTGCTCAGCGGTCCAGGGGTCAGCAGCAGGTAGGGGTTCGAAGGGAGTTCTTGCTTAGTCATGTTTTTGTTTCCTTTATTTAGTGGGTCTTCCGCAGAATCTGTGGGTGGCTTCCCTTTTTTCCTGTCCATGTATGACCGACGAAGCGGGTGGATTAAGTGTAACCAAGTAAGTGTGAGTTTAAGTGTACGTTCAAGTGTGGGACTAAGTGTTCTGTTCCAACACTTCATCGCACACTTATTCCCTGACTTAATCCCACCCTTACTTGGTTACACTTAAACGAACCGCTTTTTCGATTTCTCAGTCCGAATACACCCCCCCTCACCATGCCCGCTGCCCTGCCGGGGTGCGCCGCAGGGTGGTGAACCAGAAGAAGAGGCCGGCGGCGGCGACGATGATGTAGAGCGGGAAGTAGCCGAGCGAGAAGGGCAGGACGAGTGCGAGGCGCAGCCAGTCCTGCAGCCGCGAGATGGTGGGGATAACGTAGATCAGCGACATCAGGTTCAGGGTGAAACTTGCCAGCAGGCCGATCAACAGGTCCGTGCCGTGCTGAAGCATGGCCAGGTCCATGACCATGCGGAACGGGATGTCCAGGCGGATCAGGCCACCGATATCGCGTCCGATCTGCAGCAGCGAGTGGTCGTCGGCCGGTACGAAGGCACAGAGCATCGCCATGGCGGCGTAGACGGCGACAAAGAGGACCTGAAGGGGATTGCGCAGCCAGACGCCAGGGTAGGCGAAGGTGCATTGGAAACCGCCTGAGGTCCAGCGGGTCTTCTGTTTAAGCCAGGTCTTCCACGTCGTCGGGACATGCGTCTGGACGAAGACGAAGCTCTGTTCCACACGCCAGCCGGCGCGGTTGAGCTTGAAGGCCAGGTCCACATCCTCGGTGATGGCGTGGTGCGAGAAGCCCCCGACCGCGTTGAACGCCCCGCGCCGCAGCATCAGGCACCCGCCCCAGAGCGCCAGGGCCGAGGTGACGTTGCCCGCCCCCTGGGTGAGGCGCAGCATGCTGTACTCGATGGCCTGCATCGCGGGCAGGAAACCGCGGTTGATGGGACTGTAGGGGCAGCTCACCGCGCCGATCCGCGGATCGTGGACCACGCGGTTGAGCATGTCCTGCAGGGCCCTGGCGGTCAGCAGGGTGTCCGCATCCAGGCAGAGGATGAGATCATTGCGGGCGGCCGCGATGGCCCGGTTGAGCGACTCCGATTTACCCAGATTGGCCGGGTTGTCGATAATGGTGATAGGATAGCGCTCCGCCACCTCGCGGATGCGTGTCAGCGACTCGTCGGGGCTGGCGTCGTTGATCGCGACCACATCGAGCAGGCGTGTCGGCCAGGCCGCGAAGATACTGCGCAGGGTATCGCCGACGGTATCGGCATCCTTGTAGCACGGAACAATGACCGTGATGGCGCGTGGCGTGGCCGCGGCGCGTTTTCGGCGCCGGTCATACCAGGCGCAGAGGCTCATGGTCAGCATCACGAAGGCCAGTAGGGATGATGTGATAATATGCATGGGTGCTCCTCATTTGGTGAACGATAACGGGCGACGAGATCGGTTGACGATTAGGACTCTTAACTCGTAATCCGCTATCGTCGCCCGCTATCGTCAACCGATCCTTGTTTATACTTAATCAATATGTTTGTCTGTTTCCTGTATATCGGTGTTACACATGGTTTTGGACAATGCCTCTGCGAGGATAGCGGCGGCTTTCTGCAGTTCCGCTTCCGTGACATTCAGTGGCGGGGCGAAACTGAGGATATTGCCGCTGGCGACCTTGAAGCTCAGTCCGTTGGCGAGGCAGGTTTTCAGTACCTGACCTGACCGCTCGAGATCCGGGTGTCCGCTCCGGTCGACAAGCTCGACGGCCAGTTGCAGGCCGATGCCGGATACGGACCCGATGCCCTCGTCACGGGTCTGCAACGCCTTGAGTGTTTCCAGCGCCTTGTGTCCCTTGCAGCGCGCCTGGCGCAGCAGGTGCTCGTCCTCGATCACGCGGATCGTGGCGAGCGCGGCGGCGCTGGCGACGGGCGATTTCTCGTGCGTGAAATGTCCGAGCGCGTGGTGCTGGCCGATATCCAGCGCGGGGGTGGCCAGCATCGCGGCGAAGGGGAAAATCCCGCCGCCGAGACCCTTGCCGAGAATCAGGATGTCCGGCGTGACGTCGTACAACTGGCAGGCGAACCATTGACCGGTGCGCCCGAGGCAGACCGGCATCTCGTCGAAGATCAGCAGGGCCCCGTGACGCTTGCAGATCCGCTGGATCCGCTTCCAGTAGTCGGCTGGCGGATGCAGGGCGAACGAATAGCGGAACGGTTCGGCAATAAAGGCACCGATGTCGCCCTCCTTGCGCATCAGGTAGTCGAGATAGTCGGGATCGCGCATTACCTCGATCGCAGGAGACTCGCGATGCGACGGCGGGACCACCGGCGGCGGCATGTGCAGCGACCCCGGCAGCAGCGGCTCCATGCCATCGCGGAACAGGCGCTCGCCGCCGATGGAGATCGCGTCGAGCGTCGCCCCGTGGAAACTGTCCCAGAACGAGACAGTCTTGTAGCGCCCGGTAGCCAGTCGCGCGAGCTTGAGCGCCATGCTTACCGCCTCGGCCCCGCCGGGGGCGAAGAGCACTTTCGATAGCGGGGTGGGCGCGATGGACACCAGTTTGGCGGCCAGTTCGATGGCGGTCGCATTGGTGAAGCGACGCGGGCAGAACACGAGCTGGTCAAGCTGGCTCTTGACCGCCTCGATCACGGCGGGGTGGGCGAACCCGGTCTGATGGACGTTGTTGCCGTGGAAGTCGAGACGGTCGCCGCCACGGCAATGCAGCGTGGCACCGGAGGCGTGTTCGACGACATCCATGCAGGGGGTGGACAGCGACTGGTGCAGGAAAAGGCGGGCGTCCTCGGTCAGCAGTCGCCGCGTCTCGGGGTCGGCTGTGTCGGCCAGCCGCCGCCGCCAGTCCGACAGGTTGGTGTCGCCCTCGGCATGTTGATCCAGCAGGCGGGTCATATCGTCCGTGTTTTCCGTTCCGGACTGGAGCCTGATGGCGTCCTCGAACCCTTCGGGCATTTCGGGAATGGGTACATTGTTCTTGCTCATTTTTTTCTCCATGACTGGGTGCGGTGCGCGAAGAGGAGGCAGACGCCCTCCGCCGCGGCCCGCACGAGGATATTGACGCCGACGATCAGCATGCACATGGCCGCGGCGGCCGCCGTATCGCCTGCATCGTCCATGTTGACCACCGCCACCGAGGCCAGGGGCAGGCGGCTGCTGTAGAGGAAGATCACTGCCGAGACCGTCGCCATGGAACTGACGAAGTAGTAGGCCGCGATCTCGATAATAGCCGGGAAACAGACCGGCACGGTCACGTTGAAGAACGTGCGGTAGAAGGGGACGGCCATCGACTCGGAGACCAGCTCGAACTCCTTGTCGAGCTGGCGCAGGGCCGTCGTGGCGGTCAGGAAGCTGACGGTGTAGAAGTGGATGATGTTGCTGAGCACCAGGATGGCCATCGTTCCGTAGAGCCGGGCGAAGGGGTTGCTGAACTGAAGCGAGGTGAAGGGAATGTTGAGCACGGGCTTGTTGAAGAAGAACACGTAGGCGATGCCGATCACCAGCCCCGGCAGGGCCAGCGGAACGATCGAGAGCAGGTAGGCTCCCTGGCGCAGGCGTTCCGCGTCGCGTGTCTTCTCGATCAGCCAGGCGCTGATGAAGGTGATCACCGTGCCGAAGACGGCGGTGTGGAGGCTCATGCGCAGGCTGGTATGGAAAGCGCGCATACCCCCGCCGCCGACATGCTGGAACGTGTAATGCGAGAGCGTCCAGACATCCGGGTAGATCTCCGGGTGCGTGAAGGCATAGGGCCAGATCTTGACGAACGAGGCCAGCCCGGCGGTGAAGAGCGTGGCGAGGATCGAAAGGGCGATCAGGCCGCAGAACAGCGTGAAGAGGCCGTCGCGCCACGCCGTCGGGACCGGGGTCAGCGGCACGCTGCGCGCGGTCAGCGAGGCGTGCGAGCGGCGCTGCACGATCCGGTCGGCCACGAACGCCAGCAGGGTGGGGACCAGCAGGATCATGCTGACCGTCGCGCCCATGCCGAAGTTCTGCTGCCCGACCACCTGCTTGTAGATGTCTACCGCCAGCACATTGAAATGGCCGCCCACGACCTTGGGTGCACCGAAATCGGTAAACGAGAGCGTGAAGCAGACGAACACGGCACTGAGCAGGCCATACTTCACCCCCGGCAGCGTCACCGTGAAAAATGTGCGCAGCCAGCCGGCCCCGAGGGCGGTGGCGGCCTCATAGAGACGCGCGTCGGTATGCTGCAGGGCCACGCTCATGATCATCATCGCCGGCGGAAAGGTGAAGGCGATCTCGGCGATGACGATCCCCGTGAAGCCGTACAGGTTGATGTCGTGCGCCAGCCAGGGGAGCTTGCCGAAGAAACCGGTTGTCAGGAGTCCCTGGTTGCCGAACATGTAGACCAGCGACAGCCCGTAGAGCATGGTCGGGGCGAACAGCGGCAGCATGGCGATGACGCGGAAGGCGGTTTTGCCGCGCATGCAGGTACGGGTGAGTCCATACGCATAGGCGAAGGCAAGTGTGACCGCGATAACCGTGGCAGTGATGGCGACGGTCAGGCTGTTCCATGACGATTGCGCCAAGTTCGTGCCGCCGGTGCTGCCACTGGCGATAACCCGCATGGCCTGCAAGGCCTGTGCCGCCAGCAGCAGCACGACGGCGGCCAGCAGGCGGGAGGCGAGCGGGCTCCTCCCGGCAGGCCCGGACTGTAGGTACGTGACGATCAGTTTGATGATCAGCGTGGCGGCCGCGGTGATCAGGGCGAGCGAAAGGAGCAGTTTGAACTGGCTGATGCCCTGCAAGCCGAAATAGTCCATGAAGTTGGCGATGCCGATAAAACGGCGCACCACGCGCACGCGCTCTCCCATCGGCAGGCGTTTGCCGTCGATCATCCAGCGGCCGGCATCGCCGCGTTCGATGACCACGGGGGCTACCGCGCGGCGGCGGTCGCGAAGCCCGCTGGTCGGTACGGTGCGGACGATGATCTGCTGGAGCGCGTTCGCCGCGAGACGGATTTCAAGATCACCGGTCTGGATTCTGCCATCGGTGACGGTTGCCGGCTGGTTGTTGATATACAGCAAGGGTTGCCCGTCTGTTTCCATCAGCATGATCGTGAAGCCGGCGACGTTGATCTCGCCGCGGAAATCATCCTCGGTCTTTTCCTGTTCGGTCGGTTCCTCGATCGCGACGGGCAGCTCGATCCGGGTCGCCCGCTCCAGCACCTCGCCGAGCGGCAGCACCACCCCGACCAGCAGCCACAGGCAGGCGAGCGCGATCAGGCCACGCTGGATCCAGCCGTGCATATCGGTCCTGCTATTGGCAGGGCGATCCAGAAGCGGCTTGATGGCAAGCCCGTCCAGGTCGTCAGGCGGCATAATCGTTCTCCATGGCGGCAGGCGGGGGCAGGGTGCTGCACGCAAAGGCCAGCAGGTGCTTTGGTGGCAGCAGGATTTCAACCGAGTTTGCCGTGCCGAGCTTCAACTGTTCAACCGCCTTCGGTTGCAGATCCATTTCCAGCGAGATGGCGGACGGTTCCCCGTTGGCCTGCAGGACGCGCAGCATCACGCGCGAGACGGACCCGCGGAATTCAATGTCGCGTACCTGGACCCTGATCCGGTTCTCGCCGGCGTCGCGTGCATCGCCGACGCGGAGGTGCTCGGGGCGGATCGCCAGTGTCACCGCCTCCCCGGCAGGAGGCAGTTCCCCGCCTTCGGTCATGGTGAGCGTATAGTCCATGAAACGGGCCGTGGTTTTGCCGGTGCGCCGACAGCCGGGCAGGAAGTTCATGGTGCCGATAAAGCCGGCGACGAACGGGTTGGCGGGGTTGCTGTACAGTCTGTCGGGTTCGGAGAACTGCATCAGGCGTCCGGCATCGAGCACGACAATGCGGTCGGCCATGGTCAGCGCCTCCTCCTGGTCATGTGTGACCATGATCGTGGTCACGCCGAGCTTGCGCTGGATCTGGCGAATCTCGGCACGCAGGCGTACGCGTACGCGTGCATCCAGTGCCGACAGCGGTTCATCCAGCAGGAGCAGGGATGGGTTCGGCGCGAGCGCGCGGGCTAGGGCGACGCGCTGCTGCTGTCCGCCGGAAAGCTGGGCCGGGTATTTCCGTGCCTGGTCGGCCAGTCCGACGAGATCGAGCATCTCCATGGCTCGTGCTCGGCGGGCGGACGAATCCCGTTGATTCAAGCCGTATTGCACGTTGCCGATGACGCTGATGTTGGGAAAAAGGGCATAGGATTGGAAGACGATACCCAGATCGCGGCTGGCGACCGGTTCGCGGGTGACGTTGCGCTGCCGGATCCAGATCTCGCCCTGGTTAGGACGCTCAAGGCCGGCGATGATGCGCAGGAGCGTTGTCTTGCCGCAGCCGCTGGGACCGAGTATGGAGACGAATTCGCCGGTGCGGACACTGACACTGACGTTATCGAGGGCGGTAAAGGCACCGAATTGCCGGGTGATGTTCCGGACCTCCAGGAAAGGTAGATCATCGGAGTTTGGCGGTTGTGGCTGCGTATTCATGATATTCCCAATTAAAATTGTAGCCCACTCGCGCCGCGAGTGCGGCTTCTGTGTTGTAAGGCAACCGGTTGGCACGTATGGTGATTTGCATAACCAAAAGCGCATCCCCGCTGCCTCAGTTGCGGCGCAACTGGGCTACAATTAACCCCCGTATCCCGCCTTACTTTTTCGGCTGGCTCTTGCCGTCGTAGCGGCGGGTCCATTCGTCGAGGATCCGCTGGCGGTTCTTGGCCGCCCACTGCAGGTCGTTCTTGATCAGTACCGACATCGGGTCCTTCGGCCATCCGGCAGGGGCCTGCACGGCGATATCCGTGGCCACGATCGGGTAGACCTTGGCATACATCTGCATCGCCTCGTCGCTGATCGCCCAGTCCAGGAAGGTCTTGGCATCCTGCTTGACGCGGGGCTTCTTGATCAGGGCGTTGGCCTCGACATCGTAGCCTGACCCTTCCGCCGGGAACGCGACTTCCACCGGTTCGCCGGAGGCGCGCTGCTTGAAGCCACGGTAGGCGAACGAGATTCCAACCGGGAATTCGCCCTTGCCCGCCATCTTGGCCGGCGCCGAGCCGGAATGCGTGTACATGGCCATGTTCTCATGCAGCTTGTCCATGTACTGCCAGCCCTTCTCCTCGCCCATCAACTGCAGGATCGCCGAGACCGTCAGGAATCCCGTGCCGGACGAGGCCGGATTCGGCATGACCAGTGCGCCTCGGTATTCCGGCTTGATCAGATCGGCATAGGACAGCGGCATCGCCATGCCCTTGGCCTTCATCTCGATCGTGTTGCCGACAATACCCGTGACCCAGGCCTTGATGCCGACCCAGTGCGTGGTATCGTTTTTCATGTCCTTCATGGTGTCACGGACCTTCTCAACTCCCTTCGGGCTATAGCCCTCCAGCATGCCCATCTCGTCGCAGACCAGCAGGCTGGTGGCGGCCGTGCCCCAGACCAGGTCCGCAACCGGGTTCTGGCGTTCAGCCAGCAGCTTGGCGGTGACGATACCCGTGGAGTCACGGATGATGTTGACCTTGATATCCGGGTGGGCCTTCTCGAATACCGGCAGGTAGACGGAAATCTCGTCATCCTCCAGCGCGGTATATACGGTGATCTCGCCAGCGCGGGCTGTCATCGCGACCGTGGCGGCGGCGATTGAGGCGGCGGCGATGCGTTTGACAATACGAATGCTCATCTTATCTCTCCTGTGTGAGGGTTGCTGTTGAATTAATGGGTTGGTCATGGCGTCTACGAATCCGTGTTATATTCGGGGCCACCTCCTTCCTGCATGATCGCGTTGATCCGGTCCGCCAGGACGGGCAGGTCCCGGACACTGTCGATAACGGCGTGCGCACCGGCGGTGCGCATGGCTTGATCAGCTTGTTGACGGTAGTTCTGCCGGTCGCTGTCGGGCAACGCTTCCCAGGCGGCGTGTGAAAGCCCGGTCATGTTGCCGCTGATGGCGGCCCCGATGCTCCACATGCCGGCATTCCGGCCGGACGCAACATCCACCAGGGTATCACCGAGATTGATACAGGCCGAAGGCGGATAGATGCCCGTCCGCCGGGCACATTCCAGCGCCATCCAGGGGGCCGGGCGGCCCGCCGGGACGTCCGTCCCGCAGACAGCGGTATCGGCATGCAGACCGTACCGGGCGGCCGCCTCGACCACGATCTCCATCATATCGCGTGAGTAGCCCGTGGTGAAACCGATTTTCATGCCGCGCTCACGCAGCGCCTCGACGGCCTCGACCGCGCCGGGCACCGGTGCCGTGTAATCCGGGAGCACGGCAATCTGCAGCGGGATGAACGTCTCGTAGAGCGACTGGATATCGGTGTCGCAGACCGCGCGTCCCCGCTTTGCATGCCACTGGGCAGCCACTGTCGGCAAGGCGCAGATGGCGGCGATGTGGTCGCGCTTGTGCATGCCCATCGGCCCGCGGGCGTCGGCATCGCTGATGCGGATGCCCTCGCGGTCGAACAATTCGACAAAGGCTCCGGCCGGGGCGCGACTACCGAAATCGACAACCGTGCCAGCCAGATCCAGCACGGCCAGTTTCAAAGGGCCGTGGAATACCTGCGTGTATGATAAAGTCATCCTGCCACCTTTCGTAATAGATGGCAGCATGATCAAAGCATGGCGTTAGTATCGTATGATGTCCGTATGAAGAAACGGTTAATCGAGAACGATCGCCTGTGGAGTCGATTCTTTATGCTGTGGCGTCCTGCTCCTTGTCGGCCAGCAGCGATTCCACACGGGCGAGGCGCATGGTCGTGCGCACGGCTGGCTGCATGTGTGTCACGAGAAAACGGCGGTTGCCGCTTTCGATCCTCTTCTTCAGCGCAATCAGGAACCCGATGGCGGCACTGTCGATGAACCGCATGCAGGCGGTATCAATCTCGACCATGCGCACCGTCGCCGGCAGGGCGTTGAGCGCGTTATCCACTGGACCTCGCCACGCCTGCAGCGAGACGGCAGTCAGTTCTGGCGGGGGGATCAGTCGCAGGCATTCGCCATCGGCCACGGATGTCGCCGGGCCGGCCTCTGCCTGTTGCGTCAACGCCGTCCAGTCGGTATCCGCCCTTGCCTCGTCGAGCAGGCTCTCCAGGCCATTGACCGCGAGTAAGCGTTGAACGCGACCTGCCGCACCGGTGAAAAACACGGGAATCCCGTGTTTGCGGCCATACCGGCCGAGCGTGAGCAGGACTCCCAGCTCCCGGCTGTCGAGCCATTCGCAATGTTCAAGATTCACGATCAAGGGCCGCCGTTCGTTCTCCCGGCAATAGTTGGTTATGATACGGGATGCCGCCTGGTCATCGGTGACAGGCTGCCAATCGCAGGTCCGTATGCCGTCACGCCTGTCTGCGGGCGGTAGGATCGCCGCAACCGGGTGCAGCGGGGCCTTTTTCAAGCGCCGTATCGTCAGGCAGGCGCGCAGCAGGAACACGAAGTTGGCCCCGTAGCGTTTCCAGAAGCGGGCGGGGTTGGTTCCGAAGCGCCAGATCCATTCCGTGCCGGTTTTCTGCATCCAGCGCGGGGCGCGTTTCTGGGTGCCTGCCAGGAAGTCCAGGCTGCCGCCGATGCCGAGCGCCAGCGGCACCTTCCACTGCGAGACGTGCATGTTGATCCATTTTTCCTGCTTGGGTGCGCCGAACGCGACATAGAGTATATCGGGGTTCGATGCATCCAGTAGCCCGAGAATCGTGTCATGATCCATGTCCAGCAGATCCGCCTTGGGTGGCGAGTAGGCTCCGGCCAGGCGGAAGCCGGGGAAGCGGGCTTCCAGAGTGTCTGCCGCCTTTTCCGGTACCCCCGGTGCTCCGCCCAGGTTGAAGACGGACATGCCGTTCTCCGCCGCGGCCTTGGAGAGGTTTACCACCAGGTCGCTGCCAGCCACGCGTTCGGGGAGTCGCGGGCCGAGCCAGCCGGAAAGCCAGATGATCGGCATCCCGTCGGCAATGACCAGGTCGGATTGCGCCAGGATACGGTAAAGCTCCGGGTCGCGCCCGGCGTGCATGACGAAGTCGAGGTTGGGCGTGGTGACATAGCCGGGAACCCGCCGCCGGATGTGTTCAAGGCACCAATCCACTGTCTGTGTGTTGGTGACCCGATGGAAGGGGACGCCCATGATCACCAGCGGGATCGCGGCGGGGTTGTCATGCGTCGTGCGCGCTTGTTTATGTCTGTCCATTTTTTTCCATCCTTCTGTTCCGTCGCGTTTTGTCAACTTCATTGTTAACCCGCTTACCCGACCCACTTAATCGTCACCCTCCTGCATTATCCTGGTCCCAGGCGCCCTTGCCAGCGCCTCTTTCCATGCCTCGAATGCCGATTCGATGCCGGCCTCGCGCTGCTGCCGGTCGAGCATTTCTTCAACCGTGAGCAGGGTATGCCGTTTCGCGGCCGCGGCAAGCGGGATGCGGGCGAGCAGTTGCCGCGCGAACGCCGTGCTGCGGGCGATATCGGGCTGGACGGCGAAATGGTAGCTGCCGAGCAGCACGCCGATCATCCGTCCGAGTCGTGCCGGCTGGAACATCGGGAAACGGGTGGGAATGCACAGCTCGAAATCCAGCCGCACGGGGATGCCATCGGGCGGGATGACGAAATTTGGCAGGCGATGGTCGGTATCGATCAGGCCGCATTTCACCATCGTGGCCGTGGCCTCGACCAGGTGACGCTCGAAGGCCCTGGCGGCGGGCGGGTCGTCCTGCAGGATCCGCTTGTACCATTCCGTGCTGTCGCGGCATATTCCGAGATCGCCCGAAACCAGCGCCTCGGTATGGCAGGCGTTCGACAGGTCAAGCCGACGATAAGCCAGGGGCGGCGGACAGGGGATACCGGCCGCGTGCAGGCGGCGCAGGGCGACATACTCCCGCCAGGCCACGTTGCTGCCGCTCAGGCGGCGCAGGGCCCCGCGCAGGCCGGTCCGGCACCAGCATTTCACGATCACGGACCGGCCTTCCGGGCCGGTGACCCGCGCGATCCGCACGTCCCGCCCGCGTTCGCGCAGGATCTCCATGCCGGGGATGCTCCCGTTGCTGACGGCTGTCGCCAGGTCTAGCCATGGATCGTTGCCGCGGTGGCTCATGCGCGTCCCCTCTTCTTCTGGCGTGCCAGTTTCAGCATCCAGAGTCCGGCGGGGAGGAAGGGGAGGGCGGCGGCGGCGCACACGAGGGCCGCATAGGGTAGCAGCGGCCACGCGGCTTTCGCCGTCTCCAGCACGGCGACCCCCGCGAGCGTGTAGAGCGCGAACGCGCCGGTGAAGGCGGCCGACTGCAGCCCCATCCGGCGGCGGTGTGCCGGCAGCGTCGCGGCGAGGAACGCATGCGAGAGCAGGTTGGCGAACGCCATGCCGGCGATGAAGCCGGGAAGCTGCAGCAGCCGGTAGCCTGCTACGGCCGCCGTCATGCCCGCGGTGGTGATCAGGTTGGCCAGGAAAAGCTGCCGCGGGTGGCCGAGTGCCAGCGGGATGCGGTCCATGCTGACCAGCAGCACGTGTGTCCAGGTATAGAGCGCCAGCCAGCGGGAGATATCCCCGGCGGCGGCGTAGCGGGCATCATAGAGGCTCTCGAAGAAGAGCGGGGCGAAGAGGGCGAAGCCGCTGCAGATCGCGCCGCTGGCGAAGAGTACGCCCGTGCGTGCCCGCAGGCAGGAATCCACCAGCCGGGGCGGGTCGTCCTGGTGGCGGGAGAGCAGCGGGAAGATCACGGAGGAACTCAGCCTGCTGGACGTGTGGATCGCCACCCGCGCCAGCGTCATGGCAATACTGTAGATGCCCAGTTCCCCGAGTGTCAGCAGGCGTCCCAGCAGCAGCCGGTCCAGGTGGGTCGCCAGGAAGCTGATCACGGTGCTGAGAAAGACCCAGCGCCCGAAACGGAACAGTTCCCGGCGCGCTTCCGGCTCCCAGGCGAAGCCGTCGCGATGGTCGCGGTTCATCAGATGACTCATTACCAGCCGCACCAGGCTGAAGACCAGCCCGCCGCCGACAAGGGCCCAGACCGAGGGGTGCTGCCATGCCCAGAGCGCCATGAACAGCAGCGAGATCCCTTGCGGCACCAGTTCGAGCAGGGTCATGCGGCGCATGTCGAGCTTGCGGTTGAGCGTGAATACCGAGGTGGAGGTGAAGCCGCCCAGCAGCGCGGTCAGTCCGGTGACCGGCAGCAGCAGGCGCAGGTCGAGGGCCATGGGATCCGAGGCCGCGAAGAAACGGGCCACGGCGGGGGCGGCCGCGCAGCACAGCAGCCAGAGCGCGAAGCCGCGGAAGACCTGGATTGTCCACGCGGTACGCAGGAACGCGGGGTCGGTTCCGCGCCGGTTCTGGATGATGCCGGGGCCGATCCCGATATCGGAGAACATCTGCAGCCCCTGCATGAACACGTTCACCAGCGCCATCAGGCCGAACGCCTCCGGGAAGAGCAGCCGGGCGAGAACCAGGTTGCTGATCAGCCGGAGTACCTGCGAGGCCCCGTAGCCGAACAGGGTCCAGAGCGATCCGAGGATGGCCTGGCGCCGCATCGAGGGGTGGCGGGGCGTTGGTGTAGAACTCATAGGTGTTCCTTCAGATCAGCCTGGGTCCGGTCGCCTGCACCGGCGCGGGGGGGCTCATGCCGCTCACATCGTTCGTGTCGCCGGGATCATCCTGCAGCCAGAGGCCGGTCAGTCCGCCCGCCAGCAGCAGCATCAGGGGATTAAACATATCATTCATCAGGCTGTCGAGCGCGAAAAGCGCCAGCAGCAGCGGTCCCGCCAGCACGGCGGCCACGGCGGGGTCCTTCCATGTGGCAGGCGGGTAGCGGCGCAGGAACAGCAGCGGGGGGACAAAGAAGAGCAGCAGCAGTGCCGAGAGCCCGACATAGCCGCTTTTGCCGAACGCCAGGATCCAGAGCCCGTCGGGCACCGAGACGATCCGGCCCTCCTCGTCGCGGACGAACGAGCGGCCCCACTCGCCCCAGCCCAGCAGCGGGCGTTTCAAGGCATGCCCGGCAAGGATCGTCTCGTTCTCGATGCGGAAGGCCAGCGACCCGGTCCGTTCCGCGTTGGCGGCACTGGCGGCCGCCTCGATCAGGTGAGTCCCGTCCCAGAGTCCGGTGGACCGTACGGTGGCATACGTGAGCGGTATGGCCAGCAGCAGCACCAGCGGCAGGGCTGTGCGCAGTGTGCGGAACACCATTAGTACAAGCGTTCCAAGCAGCAGCAGGAACAGGGCCCCGGTGGATTTCAGCAGGATGATCGTGACGAACAGCACGGCGATTGCCGCCGTCCAGGCGGGCAGGGGACCGGGCAGGCGACGGCCCAGCCGCCTGCTGATCAGGAGCGAGAAGCCGGCGACAAAGCCGGACACCATCCACATGGAATTCATCAGGCCGTGCTGCATGAAGATCACGGGGCGCCAGCCGCCCGAGCGCTTGGCCTGCGCGAACGAATGGGGGTGGAAACCGTAGACGATACGGTGCAGGCGGGGACTCATGACGATCTCGAACCAGCAGAAGGGGATATAGACCAGCGTCCCGATGAAGAAGCCCAGCAGCAGATCCTCCAGGGCCTCGCGGCGGTTGAAGTAGAGCCGCCCGAGAAAGTAGGGGATTCCCCATTGCGTGAAGCGGCCCAGCGCGGCCGAGACGCCATCGTACGCACCCAGTCCGTTGGACAGCGAGGTGAGGAACGGTACCAGCGTCCACACCAGCAGCGGGGCATCCCAGCCCCGCAACCGGAAGCGGCGGAATACCGCCGGGTCGAAGATGGCCGCCCCGAGCAGGATGCCGAAGCAGGCCGCGCTGATCTTCGTGTAATCCGGCAGTGCGGGCAGCTTGTAGCCGTAATTGGGCAGGAACATCCAGGCCAGCAGGAACCCCGCGATCACCGCCAGGCGCGGGCGGTGACGGAATCGCGCGAATAGCCAGATGGCCAGCGGGGGCCATCCGAACATCGCTAGCGGTACCATTGGTGTCATGTATTTGTTCCTCGGCGGGTTATGATCTTGCGTTTTTATAGCAAACCCCATTAAATGTAAATCCTTATGAATATCTGTCTTGGCATGATGGCGCATAACGAGGAGCGTGGCATCGGCGACACGCTTGCGGATGTACGGCGGCAGGACTTCTGGCGGACGCTGGATGGCGAGGCCAGCCTGGTTGTGGTGGTGAACGGCTCGACCGACCGCACGGCGGAGCGGGCGCGCGAGGCCTTGGACGGGTTCGACGTGCCGCATCGCGTCGTCGTCCTGGAGCAGGCAGGCAAGGCCAACGCTTGGAACCAGTTCGTCCACTCACTGGCTCCGGCGGCGGCCGATATCCTGATCCTGGCCGATGCGGACATACGCCTCCCGCAGCCGGACACCCTGCGCGCGCTGATCGATGCGCTGGCTGCAAATCCCGAGGCGGTCGCCGCCGTCGACCAGCCGGTCAAGGATCTTGCCGGAGGCAAGGTCAGCCGCGTACGGGACCGCCTATCGCTTTCCGCCTCGGTGCTGGCGGCGGCCGGCCCCCCGAAACTCTGCGGGCAGCTCTATGCCGCCCGTGCCGCGGCCATGCGCGCCATTTTCCTGCCGGAACCCATGCTGGTGGAGGACGGGTTCATCAAGGCCATGCTGGTGACCGACGGATTCACGCATCCCGAGAACGAGTCGAGACTGGTGCGGGCGGCAGGCGCGTATCACGTGTTCGAGGCCGAGACGAGCCTGGGTTCGGTTTACCGCCACGAGAAGCGGATCCTGATCGGCACGCTGTGCAACATCCTGCTTTTCGAGAAGGCGGAAGCGCTGGCGCGCGAGGGCATCGCGGTGGGCGGGTGGATGCGTGTCCAGACCCAGGCTGACCCGGACTGGTTCCGTCGTCTGATCCGCGAGCATGGCCGCCGGGTCCCATGGCGGCGGATCGGCATCATGCTGCCCGTGCCCTGGCGGCAGTTGCGGCAGTGTCGCGGGGCTGCCGTCTGGAAGGCGCTGCCCGGCGCGCTCGCACGCACCCTGCTCAACCTGGCCGTGGCCGCGGGCGCGGCAGGCGACCTGCGCCGAGGCCACCTGCGCTGGTAAGGGTCGGTGCCATTCCGTGTTGTTAGAATTGACGATGGCGGCGAGAGAGAATGTCAGGAAAGGGGGCTATTCCCGATCAGATGCCTGCTAAGCGTTCGCAGAAGGCGCGTGTGTCGCTCAGGAGCAATATGGCCGATTGCTCCCACGATTCGCTTGTTCGGTAAGACCGCGAGAAACCCCAGCCGAATAACGCCTTCCTTCATGCCCGGTGCTCCGGATTGGCCTCGCGTACCATCGAGGGGGTGTACTCTGGTTCCGTGTCACCGTATGCATTCTGCAGGGATTCCGAAGAGGCATCCATCCACTGCTGTTTCTCGGCATCCGCATGCGGTTGTTCCGTAATCAGAACAAAGATATTGCGTTCGTGCCCGGCCGCAATCGGCTTTGCCAGTTCCAAGTGTGTAGGATCGAGAATTCGTGCCTGAACCATAACCATTTCGTTTACCCCCGTGCGGAACAAGCTAACATAGCCCTTCATTCATATCAAGCCCTTGCCGGTTTCCGTCATCGCCCGCACACAACGCCTTATAAGTTCCGCATTCATAATGCATATTCCTATCACATTCCCAGAGTCATTGCCATGCTCAACAACCATCGCGGCCGACACACGGCAATTTAAAGAGGAGAATGGCGACACCCCCTTAATTGCGAGACAGAACAGACCATTAATTCTGTCCAGCAAGTTCTAGCAATTTGCTTCGAAAATAGTGAAAACTTGGCGAATTGTTGTCTTCAATCTTCATGTGAGGAGAAATCGCTGTGGCCCAGGCCGACTTGGCAGCTCCAGCGGCCTGCCATCCCGCAGCAATCAACGCTCTTGAGCCTCCGGGATGGATTGCGTCTGCAAGCAATTCCCAAGTGTCGCAGATGCTGTCCTGAACGTAGCCATCAAGAACTGCGGACTTTGCATTCGGATAGGTCGCTCGAATAGCCTCGCGGTCTCCAAGAAGCCATGCCTCTCCCTCCTCGACAGCAAGGCAGAATCGGGTATCTGGTCTCGGGTCGCAAGCATCCAAAATTCCGAGAAGCTCTTGGCGGAATTCATGGAAACACTTGCGATCCAGATCACAGACAATAACCACCGCCGCAAGATAGCCCGGACCGTAGCCGGCAAAGGTCTTTCCGTGCCCTTTGAGAATGCGGGGCAGTTGATCCAGAAGGATTCGTTTGCTCGCATCAGAACCAGGCTTCAATCCTTTCGGGATTTTTCCAATCCCCTTGTAAGGCAGTACTCGAAAGGTGTGGGGAGCACCAATGATGCGCGGCACAATCTCGTCCAACAGCTTTTTCCCGGATTGGTCTTCAACCAGTATTTCAAAGTGCATGCGATTACCTCGCGTCAAGATAGTCGCTGTACCACAGGCCGCCCAGGGGCAACCCTTCGGTTACCATGTTCTGTACGGTTTGATCGTCGCTAGCGCGACGGACGGTTGAGAAACCGTCTTTGCCCTTTTCCAATACCCACACCTCTTCGGGGGTCAGTGCATCGACAAAATACGGTTGATGCGTAGTGACGAAAACCTGCGAACCGCCTTTTCTTCCCGTTGCATGGGCACGGAACTCAGCCGCCAGAGTCTCGAGTAACTTGTGATAGAGCCCGTTCTCTGGTTCCTCAATGCATAGGAACGGCGGGGGCGAAGGGTCTTCAAGCAAAAGAAGGTAGGCGAATACTTTCAGTGTGCCGTCCGACATTTGTTGGGCATAAAAGGGATCTTCGAATCCCTTGTCGTTAAAACAGAGCAGCAACCGGCCGTCTTTCGTCTTATCCCAGGTGATCTTATCGATACCCGGAATCTTCTTCGAGATGCGATCCAGTACGGTCTGGAACTTAGCGGGGTATTCCCGCTCCATGTACTGAACGACATTACCGACATTGTCGCCGTGAATGTTCAAATGGCGTTGCGGACCGGCCAGCGGCAATCCTCGGGCGGCGTCAGGCGTGAAGTAGCTCAGATACCAACCTTCGATAAACTGCCGGAACAGCGAGATGCGGGGATGTTGTTTCAAAGACCCGAGTGTGGCAATGCCGAGTTTACGCTTGTCCTGCAACTCAACGACTTCGGTTTCAGGACCTTCCTTGCGCTGCACCTCGTCAATAAGACCTGCCAGATCGAACAACTCCTTGTCCTCGTTCACCTCCCAGCCGGCATCCTCGCCTTTCCACGCGACACCCTTGCCATCGTTCAGCATCAGAAACGAGAATGGCCACCCATGCTTCTGGCCCTTGCGCCGCTGCCGCAACCGTTCTTGCTTCACATAGGGACGGCCGGTCTTGTCCAGATCCATCGAGAGTGAGTACGTGATTGGACGTGTACTGCCCTCTTCCTTGTAGTAGATCTCGAACTCTACCGGCTCTTTGATGCCTTGAGACCGAATCCTGTCGAATCCGCCTCTCCCGCGCGCGTCGCAAGCCTCCTCGACACCCGATTTCAAGGCATCCGCGAGAAAGCCGAATGCATTGAACAACGTGCTTTTGCCGACGCCGTTCTTGCCGATAACCGCAGTCATGGGGGTCAACGGCTGGGCAGTCTGCAAATTCCACAATTTCCCAAGCGTAACATCCCTCAGCACGCCAAAGTTGCGTACCCTGAACCCTTCAATCTTGGCCATAACCGGCCTCCTTCCAATGTCATACTCCGTTCAATTCTCAAAAAACCATCACCAGCGTGCCCTCACCGGTTTCCGTCATCGCCCGCACACAACGCCTTATAAGTTGCGCATTCATGATCCATATTCCTATCACATTCCCAGCGCATTGCCATGCACAAAAATGATCGCGGCCCCTCGGCAATTCAAAGGGGAGAATGGAGTACCCCAAATGCCAACTGAAAAAATGATTGGCTATTTCACTAAGACAGGCTAGTATCAAACCAGATTTGGAATGGGACTACCCGTTCGGCGAAGGGCTACTGGGACTTCCCGGTGGCCCTTTCGTTTTTGTCGGATACACTTTAAGACCGTAATCATCCATGATGCCGTCGGCGCTGGTCCAGAATTTGTCACGTAAGACATCAAAGGCTCGGTTTGCCTGATCAGGGCGAAGGATTGAAAGCGCAACGGGGCGTGCAACCATATCCGCAAGCTGAAGCCCTTCGGAATTGGTCCGTTTATCGGCCATGATCAGACGGAACGGCAATGGTTTGGCGAACGTATTCTCACCTTCCGTGATGCGGTGGAACTCCAGTTCGAGTTCAGCATCTTCCCGCTTGCCCCTCGACTCAACGACAATATGCGTAAATGTGTCGGCCTGCCCGCATTCTGATAGCATGCGGTATACACGTTCAAGACCAAACAAAAGCGCCATGTGATAAGGGTTTTGCGCTTCCAGCGAAGGAGACAAAAGCCGTTTATCGATAATGACCGTGATGAGTCTAAATGCGGCCGATTCGATGATTTTTGTTAGCGCATTTAGAAATGCCTCACGAGGTTGCCTGCTCATCATGGCAAAGGCATTCTCGCGTTTCCTGATATCGTGCTCATGCAGTACGATGATATCGTGCCCGAATGTCTGAAACTTCAGCCGACGCAGAGCGGGCGTGATGGTGCCGATGTACTCGGATTTTCGAACGACGCAAAATGCCAAACCAAACAGCGGGAATTCCTTGCTGATGCTGTTTAAGCCGTGATCGCCGGTTTCATCGACAAAGACGATGTAGTCGCCAAAAGTAATTGAATTCTGAACTGTCATCCAGTACCTGCCTGCGCTTTTGCGATAGACTATGACCGACGCTGGTCACGTTTGCAAGAAGACGCTTTGCTTTGTTTTCGTCTGCCTGCTCCGATGCGGAACCTCGGCCACGTGGAAATTGCGCACGATTTTACGGCACAGCGGCACCAGCGATCCCTCGCCGGTCTCCGTCATCGCCCGCACACAACGCCTTGTAAGTTCCGCATTCATGATTCATATTCCTATCACATTCCCAGAGTCATTACCATGCACAATAATTGATCGCGCTGCCCCATTAGGGAGTTCAAGGTGAAGAGCGGTGAGCCCCAAAAAAGCTCTGCTGCTCCACTCACGGGCCGACGATACGATAAAACAGAGCAGCATGGTTGGTTGAGTCGGGAGATTTGGATATTAAGGAATCCCTCAGTAAGGTTAGTTGTGGAGAGCCGAGTCCATTCGCCTGAGAGGAGATTCGTACGAACTTCAATCGCGATCGGAATCTCCGGAGTACCTGCAATAGTATAGGTCATGATGCCTGCGTTGATATCGATGAATGTGAACGTGGGATTCCAGAGTTTGGCGGGACGGGTGGAATATGTGTCGCCCCAGCCGATAGTGTTAGGCAAGTAGTAGATGGTGGCGGGGGAGTTTTCGAATACTGAAGCATCGGGAGCAGGTGCGTCACCAGTGAAATACACAACGGTGAGAGTTGAGCACCAGTAGAAAGCGTAGGACCCGATGGTGGTGACGCCGTTGCCGATTGTTACACGGGCCAGATTTGTGCAGCCTCCGAAAGCCCAGTTGCCAATATCAGTGACGTTGTCAGGAATCACGACGCTTAGTAAGCCATAGCAGTTTTCAAAAGCAAAGGAACCGATATAAGAAACACTTGTGCCCATGATCACGTTGGCCAGGCTGTCGCAGTATTGGAATGCATATGAACCGATGGTGCTAACGTTGTCTGGAATTGTAATGTTAGTCAGTTTTCTGCAGCCTGAGAACGCATAGTTGCCGATTGTAATAACGCTGCTTCCGATTGCCACGTTGGTATTGCTGTTTTCGATTCATGCTCATTCCCTGCCCTCATCTTCTCCATCCACGGGGCATAGTGGCTTTGCAACGTGCTGGCACCAGCGGTTCATGGCGAGGCAGAGATCGCGGGTGACGGGGGTGTTGCCTGCCGCGGGCGGGCGGCAGGCGAGGATGAGGAGCCGGCCTTGGACACAGAGGTCGAAGTATTTGCCGTGGGGCTTGAAGCAGGGCGGGAATCCGTCGGGTTTCATGAGGATGACCACGCCGCCCGCATCCAGCGCGGCGCGGGCGATGTCCTTTTCCCCCGGCGAGATGAATCGAGAGACGATGCCGTGCAGGCGGTCGGGCATGATGACCAGCGTCGAAAGCGCAATTTGCGGGTAGTCTTTGGCGATGCGGTGCCAGAGGTCGTAAACGAGCTGGCCGTCCTCGGTCAGCGTGGTGCGGTTCTCGGCGCAGGTGGCGAAACGCGGGCGGCGGTCGAGGGCGCTCATCGTGATCAGGTAGAAGGCGGGTTGGCGGTAATCGCGGGTGGGGAAGCGGTAGCCTTGCACCTTTTCTCTTGGCCCCTTGTGAACAGGCCCCTTGTGAACAAGGGGCGCAGGACGAGGGGGCGCGGCGGGCGTTTTGCTGGCGGTGTTCACACCGGCATTCATCACCCCGCCTCCACCGTTGCAATCTCTTCCGGCGTTAGGCGGTAGAGGCGGTAGGTAATGGCGTTTAGGGCGGTTTCGCGGGTGGCTATGGTGGTGTCCAGGGCGGTGATTTCGGCGTCGAGGGTGAGGATGCGGTCGCGGAGGGGGGTGTCGGTGGTGGTGCGGAGGGTGAGGAGGTCTTTGAGAAGGCGTTTGCCGTCGTAGGCTTCCGTTACGTTGGCGTCGCGGAGGGTGTAGCGCCATTGGGCCGCGATGAAGGGGGTGTCGGGGCGGTCGTAGAAGAACTGGAGGGCGGTGTAGGTGATGGCTTCGTCGAAGATCTGGTGGCTTTTGAAATCGACCCAGCGGTCGAGCGCGCGGGTACGGCGCACGAGACCGCGCAGGGCCTTGCCGTAGTCGTTGACCATCCAGACGTTTGGCGCGATGTAGCCCATGCGGCCTTCGGGGCGCAGCAGTCGGATCCCCTTTTCGATGAAGGGCAGGTACATGTCGAAGTTGCCGGTCTGGGTGCTTTCGTAAGTAGCCCAAGCATCTTGCTTGCGATTTGGCAAGCTGGAAGCTTGCCCTACTAAGTAATCGGCGATGTCCGGTTGGGTACGGCGGAAGTGCTGGAGCTTGATGTAGGGCGGATTGCCGACGACGCAGTCGAAGCCGCCGTGGGTGAAGACGTCGGCAAAGGCGGCTTCCCAGTCGAAGGCGTTGATGCGCTCGCGCTCGTTCTCGTCGGCCTGCTCGAAGAGCGTGGTGTGCTTCTGGCGGTAGAACTCGGCGAAGTCGGGTCCGACCAGGCTGTTGCCGCAGCGGATGTTGGCATCCAGCGAGCAGAGCGGTTTGCCGGGGGCCGCGGTGTGCAGCCATAGCGCGAGCTTGGTGATCTCGACGGATTCGGGGTTGATGTCCACGCCGTAGATGTTGTGGGCGAGAATGGAACGGATGACGGAGTCCTGATCGAAGAGGCTCTGTTCGCCCTCGATGCGGGCTTGCTCGGCGATGACCCAGCGGTATTCCTCGACAAGGCGGTTGAGCGCCTGGATCAGGAAGGCCCCGGAGCCGCAGGCGGGATCCACGATGCGCACGCGGTCGAGCCGGAACCGGTATTTGCGGAGGAACTCGAGATGCGCGCTGGCGGCGGGTGCCGTGCGGCGGCGGTCATTGCGGTAGGCCCGGTATTCGGCAAGAGCGGCCTCGTCGAGCGGCGGCAGGGCGGTAAAGCCGAGTTCGGCCTTGATGTCGTCGAGGCGCGTGCCGAGGGTCTGCTCGACGAGATAGCGCACGACCCATTCGGGAAGGCATCGAGTTCGGGGTCTGGCTCGAAGAGTCCACCGTTGAAGCGGTCAATCGTATGCGGGCCGAAATGGCCACCCTCGCGCATGGCCCGGCAGAGGTCGCGCATCGCATCCCAGGGGCGCGTTCCCTCGGGGTTGTAGAAGCGGCTCTGGCTTTCCTCCATCAGCAGATCGCGCAGCAGCTCGGGCGGATAGCGCAGGACGCGGCCCATATCCTCGCAGAAGAGGATGAAGATGCAGCGGTCGAGAAAGCGCTGGGTCAGGCGCACAAGACGGCCACGCGTGCCGGGGAAATCCGGATTGGCTTCGACAAGGGTGCGGAAGACGAACTGGCGGTAGTCGTGGTATTCGCGGTAGAAGGTCTTCTCGATGGCTAGTCGAAGCACTGGTCCACGGGTGAGCGGTCGTTATTCTTGCGGAGCTGGCGGGCGTCGAGCCCGGAGCGGATATCCTTGAATTCGCAGAGCACCTGGGGGATGCCATCGCGGCCGAAACGGCCCAGTGCCAGATCGGCAAAGCCGATGCCGCCGGACTGGCCCGCGCGGGCCACCTCGAATTGCGGGCGGCAGGTATAGGCGTCGCCCGTTTCGGCATGGCCTTGCAGGCGGTAGCCCCACGTTTCCACGAAAAAGCGCTGGATGAAGGCGGTCTCGGACGACCGCTCGTTGAGCTGCTCGCGATCCGACCAGGCCCGCAGACGTGCCAGCAGGGCGGCGGCCTCGGGACTTTCCTGGAAGGACTCGAACTCCGAGCCCCATTGGGCACGCAGAAACGGTTCATCGAAAAGGGGTTGTATAGCCATGGCGGGAAGATTCCCAGAAAATGGCGGGCAATGCAAGCGCGTTGACGGTTGCTTTTCTGAACCACGGTGGCGGAAGAACGCGCTTGCCAAATAAGTGTAATTGCCTGTACCATGCGCCACGATGTCGCAAAGGGAACATAATTACAGTGTGCCAGAGCCAGGTCCCGCCAGCGCGGGGGATTTGCAGGGAATGCTTGCCCGCCAGTGGCTGCTGCCGCTGATTCCCGATCTGGCGGCGCGAAGCGAGGCGTACCGCACCGATTTTGTCGGCATGGACGATACGCTGCGCCAGGCGTTCAACCAGCAGATTGAACTGGCCGCACGGGGGATCGGCGAGGCGATCGCGCAAGCCGACGAGCAGGGGATACGGCGTCATGCCCATACGCTTCAGGGCATGGGGGGGACCGTTGGCCTGCCTGAGATATCCGTTCTCGGTTACGACCTCGGTACGGCCGCGCGCGCAGGTGATTTCGCCCGCTGCCGGGATCTTCTGCGGGCACTGGTCGGCTGGAGCGAAACGTTTCCTGCAGGAGGCATCGGAATGGAATCGTCCGGCTGGCCTGCCGACCTGCCGTTGCTTCAGGGCAATATCCTGGTTGTCGATGACGAGGCCCCCAATCGGGAGTACCTCGGCAAGCTGCTGACCGCCTGTGGAGCCACGGTGCTGACGGCGGACAACGGGGAGCAGGCACTGGAGGTTGTGCGCTGCCGCCAGCCCGATCTCGCGCTGGTTGATGTCGTGATGCCCGGCATCAGCGGCTATGAGGTCTGCGCCCGGCTGACCGCGTCCCCGGATACCGTTGGCACAGCGGTGATCATGGTGACGGCGCGCACATCGGCGGAGGATGTCGAGCATGCGTTCCAGATGGGGGCGTTCGATTATATCCGCAAGCCCTTCCATATCCGCGAGCTGCTTGCGCGTGTCGGCAATGCCCTGCAGTTGAAACGCAAGAGCGACGCCATGCAGAACTGGAACCTGCGCATGTCGCGCGAACTTGAAATCGCCGGTGCGCTCCAGGCCAAGCTTTTCAATCGGGTGCCCCGGCCAGGAAAGGACTACGATGTCATGGTCGCCTACCGGCCGAGCCAGCAGATCGGCGGCGACATGTTCGATATCCATGAGCTGCCCGACGGGCGGCTCATGGCCTATGTCGCGGACGTGTGCGGCCATGGCGTCGCCTCGGCCCTGGTGTCGGCCCTGCTCAAGGCCCTGGTCAGCGATGTCGCCTTCGGTTTCGGCAGTGCGCAGATGCCGCTCTACCTGCTGGTGAACGAGATTCACAACCGGTTCTGCAGGAGCGTTCCCGACCCGGAGATCTATGCCACGCTGCTGATGATCCGCCTGGATCCGGCAACCCGGCTGATGGAGATGATCTCCTGCGGCCATCCGGAGCCGCTGGTCTACGACGAGCATGGCGAGCGACGGGACCTGCACGCGGATGGGGCTGGCGGGATGCCGATCGGGGTCATGCCGCCCGGTCTTAAGCCGCCCTACGTGCCCGAGGATGAGGTTGTCGTCGCCCTTCCCGATCGACCGTCCGTGTTCCTCTACACCGACGGGCTCACCGAGGCGCGACGCCCGGACGGGAGCGCCTGCGGTACCGAGGGACTGGAGGTGGCCATCCGATCCGCCCGTTACCGCGCGAATTCGTCGGTCCCGCCGGACCGGGTGCTGGAGAATCTGGCCGAGGCAGGATACCGGATTGACACGGACGATTGCAGCCTGCTCTGCGTGCATCTGCACGCCCCGCAGGATCTGCTGGATTCCGCCGCTTACGCCTTGTCGTCCGTCGAGGATGCCGATCGGATCGCGGGGCACATCCATGACCGGCTCCTGGCCGACGGCTGGGATCCCGATTCGGCGCTGTTTGCCCGGCTGCTGGCGACAGAGCACAACGTCAACACCGTCCGGCACGGGCGGTTGCCGGCCGGGGTGGAGTGCCACCTGCGGCTATGCCGCACGGCGGACGGATGCACGATCCTGTTCCGGGACCATGGAATTCCGTGGAACCTGCCGGACGAGATCCGGAAACGGTCCGCGAGCGCAACCCCGGACACGCAGGAGAACGGGCGCGGCCTGCAGATGATCTGGAGCATCACCAAGCGGATCTGGAGTTTCCGGCGCGACGACTGCAACTATACGCTTTATGAACTGGATGCCGGGGTCGCGAAGCGCCTGTGCGCGGATCTGGCATCGGAGGACTTGCCGGACTGTGGCGACACCGGCCCTGGCGCGAACGGGAAAGGCGGGAGCGGCTTATGAATGCAGATATCTACCAGGCCAGGATGGAAGTGTTCAAAACGCTCGATCTCCCCGTCTCGAAGGCCGGGGTGCGCCGGTTCCAGCGCCGCCAGAAAGTCAAGCTGCTGGTCTGGGAGGCCAGCCTGGGCACGCTTTTCGCGGTCAAGCGCCTGATTGACATTGCCGCCTCGCTGGCCGGGCTGGTGGTTCTCTCGCCGGTGTTCCTGACCCTGGCGGCCATCATCATCATCGAGGACGGGCGCCCTGTCTTCTTCTTCCAGAAGCGGGTCGGGCTGAACGGTCGCGTGTTCCGGTTCTACAAGTTCCGCTCGATGGTGCGCAACGCGGATGCGATCAAGACGCAACTGCTCGCGCAGAACGAATCCGGCGACGGCGTCATCTTCAAGATGAAGAAGGACCCGCGGATTACCCGGATCGGGGGCTTCCTGCGGCGCTACAGTCTCGACGAGCTCCCGCAGCTCATCAATGTGCTGCTGGGCGACATGTCGCTGGTCGGTCCCCGGCCCCCGGTGCCTGCGGAGGTGGCGCAGTACACGCTGGAGGACCGCAAGCGCCTGCATGTGACTCCGGGGATCACCTGCATCTGGCAGGTCTCCGGCCGCTCCGACATCCCCTTCCGCGAGCAGGTGCAGCTCGACGTGCGGTATATCCGGACACAGGGCGTCTGGAATGACATAGGGATTCTTCTCAAAACCATCCCCGCTGTCCTGCTGGGCAAGGGGGCGTATTAAGCAGAAAGGTGGACAGGACGATGCAATCAACATTCACCCATGAACGCGGTATCGGTGTCGTGACCCTCGCGGGCATCCTGAGTGCCGGGCAGGTCGACGGCCTGCGGCGGCGCTTCAGCGAGTGGCTGCAGGGCGAGTGGGCTTCCGGCGATGTGGTGGTTGACCTCGGCGGGGTCGAGATGATCGACAGCGCCGGGCTGGGGCTGCTGATCGCGATGCTCAAGCAGATGGCCACGCGCGGGGACGACCTGAAGCTGGCGGGATTGCGCAAAGCCGTGCGGATGGTGTTCGAGCTGACCCGCACGCACCGCATCTTCGAGGTGTTCGACAGCGTGGACGAGGCGGTTGGTAAACCGGTATGAAAGCGCTTCTCTGCACGAGCGAGACCCCGGACTGGCTGGCGGAAGATGCGGTGCGCTACCCCTTGGCGCTTCTACCGGCGGGCAACCGTCCGTTGCTTGAATTCTGGATCGAGTGCTGTCTGGCGATGGATATCCGCGAGATCACCCTGGTGCTGGGTGACGGGGCGTTGGAGGTCGAGAAGTATGCCGGCGACGGCAGCCGCTGGGGCGTGACGATTGAGTACCTGCTGCTGCGCGAGGGAGCGGACCCTGACCGGCTTGCCCGGCGTGACCCGGCGCGATGGCGCGACGGACTGCTCTATGTGCGCGAGCTTTTCTTCCCGCGCCGCACCGGCGAGACCGTGCGGTGCCCGGCAGCGGGGGAAACCGTGCTGTTCAGGCGCGATGGACGGCAACTCGGATTCTGCAGCCGCGACACCGGATTCCTCGACGCCTTCCTGGCCGCCGCCCCATGCGCCACGCCCGGTTCCACTGCCGATCCCGGCACCATCGGCCTCCAGGCATTCCCGCTCGCTACCGCGCTGGATTACTACCGCCTAAACATGGATCTGGTGCGCGGCGAGATCACGCGGTACCTGACGCCGGGCTATTCACTGCAGGACGATTCCTACATCGGCTACAACGTCGTCATCCCGCCCTCGTGCATACTCGCCCCGCCGATCATGATCGGCAGCGACACCCGCCTGCGCCCGCTCTGCAAGATCGGGCCATCGGCCGTCATCGGCAGCCGCGTGGTGGTGGATTCCCAGAGCGAGCTTAGCGACTGCGTGGTGCTGGACGGGACCTATATCGGCAGGAATCTCGACATCACCGGCAAGATTGTCGGCGGCGGCACCATGCTTGACCCCGAAAGCGGGGTGCGCCTGGAGTTGAACGATCCGCTGCTGCTGGACAGGGTCAGCCCGCCGAATCAGGTTCTGGTCATGCTGCAGGCCCAGGCCGGTCGGCTGGTCGCCCTGGTGTTGTGGCTGGCGATGCTTCCCGGCTTCCTTCTCTTCCGCAGTCTGTTCAGGATCACCGGCCTGGGGCGCTTCCGGCGTCAATCGCTGCTGGACCGTCATGACCGGGAGTTCCTGCTGACGGAGTTTGCCGGCGGGGACGGCAGCCGTCTGGCCGCGTTGTTCCGGCGGCTGAGCCTGGACCGGGTGCCGGCCCTGGCGGCGGTAATGGCGGGCAGGCTGTTCCTCTGTGGCCATGCGCCGGTCGATCCTGCGAATGCCCCGGTCTGCCGCCGTCAACTGCCTGCCTATTATCCGGCCGCGATCAGCGATGAGCTTCTGCTGGCCCCCGATGCGCCCGCCTCGCTGCGCGGGATCTTCGCGCTGCATTACATCCATAGACGATCTTGGCTGCGCGACGTGGGCATGTTCTTCCGGGTGCTGCCCAAACGTCTTGTATCGACCGGCCCCGTGAACGACATGCCTTGAACCCTGGAGTGCGCATGAGACAACTGACCATTCACGTCATCAACTTCCGTACCCCGGACCTGACGATCGACTGCCTGCGCACGCTGGCCTCCGAACGGGCAACGTACGCCGATTTCGAGGTCACGCTGGTGGATAACGCCTCGGGCGATGACTCCGTCCCGCGGATCCGGGCGGCCCTGGAGCGGGAAGGGTGGGACGCCTGGGTCACGTTCCTGCCGCTGGATCGCAACCTGGGGTTTGCTGGCGGCAACAACCACTCCCTGGCCCGCGGTCTGGAATCGCCGGAGGCGTCCCCGTTCCAGTTGCTGCTCAACAGCGACACGCTGGTCCATCCCGGCTGCCTGAAGACATCACTGGAATGGATGCGGGCGCATCCGCGCACCGGTGCCTTTTCCTGCATGCTGCGCAACAAGGACGGCAGCGTCCAGAACGTCTGCCGCCTGTTCCCGCGGCCCGACCGGGAAACCGTGCGCGCGCTGGGCCTGCCCTACGTGTGGCCCCGGTTGTTCGGCTGGGCGGATCTGGAGGATTCCGGCTGGCCGCGCGAGGGTGCCCGCGACAAGGCGGTCGAGTGGATCGGGGGCGCCTTCATGCTGCTGCGTACCGAGGCGGTCCGCGAGGTCGGGCTGATGGATACGTCCTTCTTCTTCTACGGCGAGGACTGCGAATGGTGCCACCGCTTCCACCGCGCCGGCTGGGGGGTGCATTTCGATGCCGCGGCCGAGATCACGCACCTGGGCGGGGCCTCGTCGGACTCGACCCGCATGCTGGACAAGCGCCGCGAGATCCTGCTCTGGAAGGCGCGCTTCCTGGTGCAGCGCCGCTGCTACGGGCTGCTCTCCGAGGTCTGGATCCGCGCCGTCTATATCCTGGCCTTCGCGCTGCGCCTGCTCTGGATCCGGGTTACCGGGCGCCGCGGCACGCTGTTGTACCGCAGTATCGCGTCCGGATTGCATACGTTAACGCATCCCTTGAATCCCTAGTCGCCAGTGAAAAACCGCATCCTATTCGCCCTGCCCGGCCTGCACCGTGTCGCCCGCGGTGCCGAAGCCGCCTTCGAGCAGATCGCCGCCGGCCTCTGCGGCGAGGGGTTCGACGTCACGCTCATCGGCGCGGGCTCGCCGCTGCCGGATCGGCCCTACGCCTACCTGCAGGGACGCCTGACCCCGCGTGAGCGTTTCCGCCGCTGGCCTTCGTTCCCGCCGTTGCGATCGGAGTACCGCTGGGAGGAACTGACCTTCGCCCCGTCTCTCTGGCGGCTCTATGATCCGGCCGCCTACGACCTGACCGTCACCTGCAGTTACCCGTTTGTCAACTGGTTGCTGCGCGCGAAACATCGCGCGAAGCGGCACCCCCTGCATGTCTTCGTGACCGAGAACGGGGATTGGCCCGCCTGCGCCGGCACGCGCGAGTACCGCTGGTTCGGTTGCGACGGGCTGGTCTGCACCAACCCGGAATACCTCGCGCGCAACCAGGCGAAATACCGCAGTGTACTGATCCCGAACGGGGTGGATACGGATCGGTTCACGCCGGGGGTTGGGGATCGCGCGGCGTTCGGGCTGCCGCCGTCCGTCCCGGTGGTCTGCATGGTCAGCGCCCTGATCCCCTCCAAGTTCCCGATGGACGGGATACGCGCCGTGGCGGCGCTGCCGGAGGCGCACCTGCTGCTGGGTGGCGACGGGCCGCTGAAGGAGCCGTGCGACGCGCTGGGCCGCGAGCTGCTGGGCGACCGGTATCACCGGGTGACGGTGCCCATGTCGCGCATGCCCTCCCTTTACCGCTGCGGCGACGTGTTCATGCACCTCAGCCGCGACGAGGCCTTCGGCAACATCTACATCGAGGCGTCCGCCTGCGGCGTGCCGGTCGTGGCCCATGATACGCCCGTCACCCGCTGGATACTCGGGGAGCAGGGGCACTTCGCCGACACCTCCGATGCGGATGCCCTGGTCCGGTTGCTTCGCTCGGTGCTGGCGGATACGGCCACTGCCGCGTGTGTACGGGACGCGTATGGCGGTGGCAGCGGTGGCGGGCGGGACGCCCGCGGTCCCAGGGACCCCGCCGTGCGCGCGCAGGCCGCGCACCGCGCGATTGCCGAGCGGTTCGCCTGGCCGGTGGTCTGCCGGCAATATGCCACGTTCTTCCGCGAGCTGCTGGCATGAGCGCACACGAGACAAAGGTGCGGGTGCTGGTGGTGGATGACGAGCCGGGCGTGTGCGCCTGGCTGGCGATGATGCTGGGCAAGGATTACGACGTGATCACGTGTGCGGATGCAGGGGCGGCGCGGGAGACGCTGCAGCGCGAGACGGTCCAGGTGATTGTCTGCGACCATATGATGCCGGGGGAGAACGGTCTGGATTTCTGCCAGTGGCTGCATCGCCGTCGCCATCCTGCCGTCCGGATCATGATCACCGGCCACGACGAGCTCGCGCTGCTGGTTGATGCGCTCAACAGCCAGGCGCTGTTCCGCTTCCTGGTGAAACCGTTCTCCAGGCATGAGATGCTGCAGGTCCTGCAGGACGCCGAGGCGCATCACGAACGGCAGCAGCAGGAATGGCTGCTGAAGGAGAAGGGCGGACACTTGATGATGGCGGAGGACGAGGCCGTCGAGCGAACAGGGCGCACCGGACGCGCGATCATCGCCCTGGGCGGGTTCGGGTTCGCCGTGGCGGCGAGTGTCATCGCGCTGGCCACCGCGCTGGGCCTGCTGGCCTTGTTGGCCCTCTACCTGTTGAAAAGCTGGCTGGGCATCGACATCTTCAAGGACGCGCACTTGGCCGACTTCCTCTGACTCTTGGTACCACCCTTAGTCTCGCACTTACTTGGTTACGCTTAAACCACAGTCTTAGTCGATTATCACGGTTTTCCATGCATCTGTGGCCCCTTTTGGATGCGTCTGCACAGCGGCACTCTGCGAAATGTCTGTTGACGGATCGCGTTCACCTGCTATTCTGGAACCCGTGTATACGCTACAATGTCGGGTCGGCGTTTGTATCCAGGAGGCAATATGGAGAGCACGGGAAACACTGTTTCAGTAGGTAATCCTGGTGGATACCGATGGTGGTTCGTTCTCGCGTTGGCGGGATGTCTTGCCGTTGGTTCGCTTGCCGTGTGGTGGGCGGTTGCCAGTACCGACCTCGATATGCGTGATGAGGCTCTCGCCCAGGCGCGCCTGGTGGCTTCGTCCCTGAGTATGGAGCGTGTCCGGACCCTTGCCGGTACGCAAGCCGATCTGGCCCAGCCGGACTACGAACGGCTCAAGGAACAGCTTGGCACGTTGTGCGCCGCCAATCCGCAGTGGCGGTTCATCTACCTCCTCGGGCAGAAGACTGATCTGCCTGTTGAATCGACTGTCCGTTCCGGGGCGGATGACAGGAGTACGCGGCAGGCAAGCGGCACGATATTCTTCTTCGTGGACAACGAACCGGCGGACTCGGAGGACTATTCGCCGCCGGGCCAGGTCTACGAGGAAGCCTCCGGCGATGTCCGGCGCGTTTTCACCACAGGGGAGTCGGTTGTGGAGGGGCCTGTCGCTGATCGCTGGGGCACCTGGGTTTCTGCGCTGACGCCCCTGGTTGAACCGGGGACCGGCGAGGTCGTTGCCGTGCTAGGCGTGGATATCGATGCCCGTGACTGGAAATGGAACCTGGCCGCCCGCGCGGCTCCATTGGCTGGAATCATGCTGGTTCTGGCGATCGGTCTGCTGGCTCCCTTGTTCATCCTCGGACGTTCCATGCGCAGGCCTGTGGTCGTGGGGACTGGGTGGGGTATGGGTCTCCAGGAGAAAATGACGCTGGCCTTGGGGCTCATGCTTATAGCCCTTGTGGCGATTCTGTATATCGGGGAGCGCCGGGTCATCCAGCAAGGGTTCGCGATCCTGGAGGAGCACGACGCCCTCAAGGATGTTGAACGCGCATTGCTGGGCCTGGCCGAGCGCCAGAAACCCCTGGAAATGTCCGTTCAGGACTGGGCGTACTGGGACGATATGTACGCCTTTGTGGAGGATCGAAACGAGGCGTTTATCGAGGGAAACCTGACCCAGGGAGCAATGACCACCCTCCGCCTGCACCTGCTGATGGTTCTGGACTCCTCCGGGGCGCTTGCCTGGGGCGGAGCGCTGGATCCGAAGGACCCGCAGGTGCTGGTGACCGGTGCCGAATTCGACCGTCGTTACGAGAATATATCTGGAGCTGTTACTGCCGGGGCCTTTCGCGGGGTGCGTTCGGGGGTACTCAGGCATGGCCGGCGTCCGATCCTCGTCGCGTGCAGCCCGATCCTCACAAGCAATGAACAGGGGCCCGCGCGCGGTTTCGTCGTCATGGGGCGCTATCTGGACGCAGGCGAGGCGGAACAGCTTGCCGCGACATTGAAGATGAACTTAACCCTGTTGGATGTCGGTGATCTCGCCGCCGACCCCGTGCGGGCGCCGATCCTGCAGGAGCTGTCGTCAGGGACGGAAAGCAAGGTTCGAATCCTCGACAACCAGATCCTGGCTGCCTACGGCCTGGTCCGCGATCTTGGCGGCAACCCTGCGCTGCTGATCGAGGTGGGCAAGGCCCGCGAGATTCACCGGCAGGCGGTGAAGACCACGTCCGTCTTTGCCGCCATGCTCACCATGGCAGGTGTATTGTTCATCCTGAGCATTATCGCGCTAATGCGCAAACTGGTGATCGCGAAACTGGAATTGCTGAGCAGGAAACTTCACGAGATCACCAGCAAGGAACGCTTTTCCGATTCCATACCGTGGAAAGGCAGAGACGAGATGGCTGGCGTTGCCCGGGACGTCAACCGTCTCCTGGAGGCGGTCACGCAGTCCAGAAGTGAACTGGTCGCCAGCGAGGAGCAACTCTCGGCCACGTTGCGATCCATCGGTGATGGGGTGATCGCCTGCGATCGCGAGGCTCGGGTTGTCAGCATCAACCGCGCGGCCGAAGTGCTCACGGGATGGCTGACCGCCGAGGCTGCCGGACGGCCATTGGCGGAGGTCTTTCGAACGGTCAGCGAGCAGACGCGCTCGTCCGTCGAGAATCCCGTTGCGCGTACGATCGCGAGCGGTGCGAGTGTGGAAATGACCGACCAGACCGTGCTGATGGCAAGGGATGGTAAAGAATACCGGATCGCTGACAGTTGCGCACCCATCCGAGGCACATCCGGGAGTGTTGTCGGTGCGGTTCTGGTTTTTCGCGATGTGACGGAGCAATGTCGCCGCCGGGATGAGTTGCGTGAATCCGAAGCCTTCCAGCGCGAGCTGCTGCGGAACCTTCCCGCGGGCGTCGTCATCGTGGATCCCGTGACTCGCGAGATTGAACTGGTCAACGACCATGCCGCCCTGCTCTTTGGCGCGACGGCCGATCATTTGCTCGGTCACCGGTGCCATACCTTGCTTTGTCCCGCGCAGTATGGCGCGTGCCCGGTGTGCGACCTGGGCAATACGGTGGATCATTCGGAGCACGTGATGCTCCGTGCCGACGGCAGCCGCCTGCCCATCCTCAAGACGGTCAAGCGCGTCCGGCTTGGCGGGCAGGAGAAATTGCTGGAATGCTTTGTGGACATTGCCGAACGCAAGGCTGCCGAGGCGAAGCTGGCCGATAGCGAGGAGCGGTTGAGGGCCTTTGCCAAGTGCCTGCTTGCGTTCAGTGCCGATACCGGGGCGAACATCAACCGACTCGTGGCGACGTGCGGCGAGCTGCTGGGCGGAGCCTGTGCGCTGTACAACCGGCTGGACGAGAATATGCTCTGTTCGGTGGGACAATGGCAGACTCCGCCCGGATTCCTGCCACAGGACCGACCGGAGGGGCATATCTGCCATGACGTCATCCGCCAGGGCGGGGATGTGCCGCTGGTCGTGCGCGATCTGCAGCACTCGGACTATGCCGCGAGCGATCCGAACGTGTCGGCCTACGGATTGCAGACCTACGTGGGGGTGGCGGTCAAGTGTCGCGGGCAGGCGGTCGGTTCCCTGTGCGTGGTTTATCAGGAAGACGTGCAGCCGATCGAGGATCAGCTCAACTTCCTGCGCCTGGCGGGCTTCGCGATGTCGGTCGAGGAAGAGCGCCGCACGCAGATGAAGATGCAGGAGATGCTGACGCGAATCGCCGCCACCTACATCAACCTGCCGCTCGACCGGGTGGACGAAACCGTCCAGGGGTCGCTGGGCGAGCTGGGTCGTTTTGTCGGCGCGGACCGGGTGTACATTTTCGAGTACGATTTCGAGCATGACTATTGCCGCAACACCCATGAGTGGTGCGCGACGGGGATCCCGCCCCAGATCCAGGACCTGCAGGAGGTGCCGCTCTCGATCCTCCCGCAGTGGATGGAAACGCATCGGCGTGGCGAGGCCATGCGGATTCCTGACGTCCTGGCGCTTCCGCCGGAGGACGCGGTACGCCAGGTGCTCGAGCCTCAAGGGATCCGCAGCCTGCTGTCCATGCCGATGATCGAGGCCGGGCGCTGCCTGGGCTTTGTCGGTTTCGACTACGTTCGGGGGCTTCATGACTGTGCACCCGCAGAGGGGCGTCTCATGTCGGTGTTCGCGCAGATGATGGCCAGCATCCGCCTGCGGCGCGAGATGGAAGAGACCTTGCGGCTTCACCGCGAGCGGGCGGAGGCGGCCAACCGGGCCAAGAGCGAGTTCCTCGCCAACATGAGCCACGAGATCCGCACGCCCATGAACGGGGTCATCGGCATGACCGGCCTGCTGCTCGATACGGCGCTGAACGACGAGCAGCGGCGGTTTGCCGAGACGGCCATGGGCAGCGCCGAGTCGCTTCTGGCCCTGCTTGGCGATATCCTCGACTTTTCCAAGATGGAAGCCGGCAAGCTGGAACTGGATCGCTGCGATTTCAGCCTGCGCAAACTGCTTGACGAAGCTGTGGCGCCACTGGCGCTGCGGGCGCAGGGAAGGGGCATCGAGTTCATCTGTGCTGTCGCGCCGGACGTGCCGGACCGGCTCGGCGGGGATCCGATCCGGTTGCGGCAGATCCTGGTGAATCTGGCGGGTAACGCGGTGAAGTTCACGGAGAAGGGGGAGATCACGGTCCGGGTTGAACGGGTGGCGGAGGTCAGGAGTCAGCGGTCAGTGGTCAGCGGTCAGGATGCGGAAATCGACAGTCAGCGGGCAGCGGGCAGCAGTCGGCAGTCATCTGGCGACCCGGAACCGGCAGGCGGCATTTGCCTTCGCTTTTCGGTGAATGATACGGGGATCGGTATTCCGGCGGGCAAGCAAAGCTTGTTGTTCACGAAGTTCAGCCAGGTGGACTCCTCCAGCACGCGCCGCTTCGGCGGCACGGGACTGGGGCTGGCGATTGCCCGGCAACTGACGGAACTGATGGGGGGGCAGATCGGGGTGGAATCGGAGGAAGGCCGAGGCACGACGTTCTGGTTCACGATCGCCATGGACCGTGGCGGGGAGTCGCCCTTGGCCGGAGGTGAATCCATCGAGGGGATCGCGACCGCGCCGACGGACCTGCGCGGTGCGCGCATCCTGGTGGTGGACGATAACGTGACCAACCGGCAGGTTTTGACGACGCAGCTCCGGGCCTGGGGTTTCCGTGTGGGGGAGGCGGAGGACGGGCCCTCGGCAATGGCGATACTGCGTGAGGCGCAAGGGTCCGGGAACGGCTACCGGGCGGCGATTCTGGATATGCAGATGCCGGGCATGGACGGCGTGGCTCTGGCGCAGGTGATCCGGCACGAGCCTGCCTATGACGCCATGCGGCTGCTGCTTCTGACGTCGATGGGGCACGGGGGCGAATCCCGGAGATTCAAGGAGGCTGGGTTCTTCGCCTGGTTGACCAAGCCGGTGCGCGCATCCGAGTTGTTCAATGTCCTGCATGAGGCTCTTTCCGGACGGATCGTGCGGTCCGTCGCGGAATTGCCCGCTCAGGAGGTTCGCGTGCCGGTTCCCGCCGGTGCACCGCGGGTTCTGCTGGTGGAGGACAACGACGTCAACCGGATCGTGGCCGAGGGGCTGCTCAGGAAGCTGGGCTTGCGAACCGACGCGGTGGGCAACGGCGTCGAGGCGCTGGCGGCGCTGGAACGTGAAACGTACGACCTCGTCCTGATGGATGTCCAGATGCCCGTGATGGATGGCCTGGAAGCCTCAAGGCAAATCCGCAATCCGCAATCCGCAGTCCGCGATCGGAGCATTCCCATTATCGCCATGACCGCCCATGCCATGCAGGGTGATCGCGAGAAGTGCCTGGCTGCCGGCATGGACGATTATATCGCCAAGCCGATATCGGCGAAGGCCCTGGCGGTGGTGCTTGAGAAGTGGCTGGGAGCAGAGACGTTTAAAGATACATGCAAAGGGAGGTACTCATGATGACGGAATCTCAATTCAATCGCTTCTTAATACAGGTTCGATCAGGTGGGGACAGACGATTACGCCGCCCCCTGCCTGCCGGGCACCGGTTCGTTATTGTCCTCGCGCTCCTTCTGGCTGGCATAATCGCCCCTCTTTCATCCGGTGCCGGTTCGGCAGCCGTGGTTCCGGAGGGTGTCTGGGCCGGTGCGTTGCTTTATGCGCCTTTCGAGTACCGCAACGGCTGGGACAACCAGCGGCGTGACCGGCCGATCGGTTCCGACCTGGTCGATCAGTTCAATGCCGCCCTCGGCGGGGAGCTTGTCGCGGGACGCTATGAGGCGGACTATGAGTATGTTGTCTTCGATCTCTATGCCGGCCTGACGGCCCGGACCACCTTTCACCTCCAGATTCCCAGGTTCAGCAGCGAGGTTCGCCAGCGCGTGGATATCGCGGCCCCCCCGCCGCTCGATCAGGCGATTCTCGCCCAACTCGAGGCGATGGGGTTCCGCAACGAGACGCTCAAGGGCGACGGCTGGGGGGACGCCCATCTCTGGCTCTATCACCAGTACCATGAGATGCCCCGCTTGAAGCTGGCGGCGGGGGCCGGATGGCGGACACAGGAATTGTCCACCGATTTCTCCCATAATACGGAAAAACTCAATGTCGGCACCCGCGAAAGCGAGGCGGCGCTTTTCAATCACGTTGTGGATTTTGCGCTATTGCCGAATGCGAACCTGAACTACCGCTTTGAACTGCAGTATCCCCTGGAAGGCAGCCGGGATGTGTTCCGGCCCGGCGAGGGCGTCGTCAACGTTCACCACACACCTGGCCGTTACATGACCCATGAACTGGAGCTGGTGACGCATTGGCTGGCCAGGCGGGTGACCGCCACGGTCGGCGCGTGGTATCGCGAGGAGAGTGCGTCGAGGATCGACGGTGCGCGCGATGCGACCGGCAAGGACTACCTCTGGGGAAAGGCGGCACTCGGGTACGACGGGATGACGGATTACGAGAAGGGTGTCATGCCGATTCCGTTGTTTGCCGAAGTGCGCTACTGGCATCTGGAACGGGCACGGAACAGTCCGGCCTATTCGGATTCCTACTGGGAAGTCTGGTTCGCCTTCCCCTTGTGGAGGCGGTGACGTATGTGGAACGCCGCTATCCCTTCGATCTGGCTGGCCGGGGCGACCAGCCTCTGGCTGGCCCTGCGCTCCTGGCGGCAGCGCGGTGCTGTGCCGTCGGCGGCATGGATTGCGGCGCTCATGGGCGGGGTTTCGATCTGGTCGCTGGCATATTCCGTTGAACTGGGATTGCGGAGCCTGGATGGCATGCGGTGGACTACCGCCGTGGCCTATGTCGGACTGGCTTCCGTGCCGGCCTGCCTGCTGGGCTTCTGCCTGTCCCATGCGGGCAAACGGCATCTCCTGACGCGGGGACGGGTGATCGCGCTCTTCCTGATCCCGGCAGGGGTGGTTGCGCTGGTGGCCACCAATCCCGTGCATTCCCTGTACTACGCCCGCGTGAGCCTCGGGGAATTCGGCGGCTTCTCCCATCAGGTGCTGTCGCCGGGCCCTTTCTGGTGGGTCCATCTGGTCTATTCCTATCTATGCGTGGTGGCGTCGATCGCGGTGATGATCCGCCTGCTGTTCCGGGTGCGCGGGATGGACCTCCGACGGGTCGGATACATCCTGGCCGGCATCGCGATTCCCTTTGCTCTCAATGTGGCCTACAGCATGGGGTTCAAGCCCGGAGGGTTCCTGGACCTGACCCCCGTGGGGTTCATGGTCATGGGGCTGCTGTTGTTCCATGGCGTGTTTCGCGTGGGGCTTTTCGATGTCTTTCCCCAGGCGCTGGATGCCTTGTTTGACCGTCTGCCGGACGCGCTGATCGTTCTTGACAGGCAGATCAACATTGTCAACGCGAATCCCGTGGGTGCCCGTCTCATCCGCAATCCGGTATTCAAACAGCATTTTGAGGGGATGGTGTCGAGTCTCAACCGGCTGCCAGGCAGCGGCATCGCCGGGGAGATCGGCGAACAGGAGGTGCATCTGGGGGTGGAAACCTGGCACTTGTGCATCCTGCCGCTTCAAACGGATACGGAGCGGCTTACAGGCTATCTGGTCATTCTTCACGATATCACCAGGAGCAAGCAGGCCGAGCAGAGGCTGCTGGCGATCAACCGTCAACTTGAGGAAACCACGGCCCAGGCCCAGGCACTGGCCGGCAAGGCTGAAGCGGCCAACCGGGCCAAGAGCGAATTCCTGGCCAACATGAGCCACGAGATCCGCACTCCCATGAACGGGGTCATCGGCATGACCGGCCTGCTGCTCGATACGGCGCTGAACGACGAGCAGCGGCGCTTTGCCGAGACGGCCATGAACAGTGCCGAGTCGCTTCTGGCCCTGCTCGGCGATATCCTCGACTTATCCAGGATGGAGGCCGGAAAACTGGAGCTGGATCGCTGCGATTTCAGCCTGCGCAAACTGCTTGACGAGGTCGCGGCGCCACTGGCGCTGCAGGCGCGGGGGAAAGGTGTCGCGTTCATCTGCGCCGCCGATCCCGATGTTCCGGACCGGCTCAGTGGCGACCCGTTCCGGCTGCGGCAGGTTCTGGTGAATCTGGTGGGCAACGCGGTGAAGTTCACGAAGAAGGGGGAAATCACGGTCCGGGTGGAGCGGGGGGGGGCGGAGGTCAGTAGTCAGCGGTCAGTAGTCAGCGGGCAGGATGCAGAAATCGACAGTCAGCGGTCAGCGGGCAGCAGTCGGCAGTCATCTGGTGACCCGGAACCGGAAGGCGGCATTTGCCTTCGCTTCTCGGTGACCGACACGGGGATCGGGATTCCGGCGGACAAGCAGGGCTTGCTGTTCAGGAAGTTCAGTCAGGTGGACGCCTCCAGCACGCGCCGGTTCGGCGGTACGGGACTGGGGCTGGCGATTGCCCGGCAACTGACGGAACTGATGGGGGGGCAGATCGGGGTGGAATCGGAGGAAGGCCGGGGCACGACGTTCTGGTTCACTCTCGGCCTGGAGCAAGGCTCGGCAGTGGAAGGGGCGGACGATAGCGAAACGGCGGCAGCTTCCGCCATGGAGTTGGCAAGCCTGCGCGACGTGCGCATCCTCGTGGTTGAGGACAACGCAGTCAACCGGCTCGTGACCGAGGGGATTCTCAGGAAGCTGGCCCTGCGAACCGATACGGTTGGCAACGGCGTCGCGGCGCTGGCGGCGCTGGAACGAGAAACGTACGACCTCGTCCTGATGGATGTCCAGATGCCCGTAATGGATGGCTTGGAAGCCTCAAGGCAAATCCGCAATCCGCAATCCGCAATCCGCAATCGGAGCATTCCCATCATCGCCATGACCGCCCATGCCATGCAGGGTGATCGCGAAATGTGCCTGGAAGCCGGCATGGACGACTACATTGCCAAGCCCATATCGCCGAAAGCACTGGCGGCCGTGCTGGCAAAATGGCTGCCGGGTGGGGCGGGGGGAGACCGCAGGCTACAGACCGGGGGGAGACCGCAGACTACAGACCGCAGACTGCAGACCGGAGTCGGTCAACAGCAGGACAAAAGTGGAGTTTCAGAAGTCTGTAGTCTGCAGTCTGCCGTCTCTCCTTCGGTCTGGGACCGGGCGGGTATGCTGGAGCGGCTGATGGATGACGAGGATCTGGCCGCAACGGTTATCCGCGGATTCCTGAACGACCTACCCAGGCAGATCAGCGCTCTTGATGCGTTCCTGAAGTCAGGCGACGCAACGGGTGCCGAGCGACATGCCCACACCATCAAGGGTGCCTCAGCCAACGTCGGCGGTGAAGCCCTGCGCGGCATCGCCGTTGAGATCGAGCAGGCGGCCAGGGCAGGGGATCTGGATGCCGCCAGGGAACACGTGACCTCATTAGTGGAGGCCTTTGACCACCTGCGGCACAAGATGGAAAGTTACGAATAATTCTCAAGAAAAATGCTGACCCCATCAGTTCATCTGTTATTCTATTCCAAAGGGAAAACGACATGAATGAGATCAAGCCCGACGCGACAGCCGTCGTGGTCAACGATGAACCGACCCAACTCAAGATCCTGTCCGGACTGCTCGAAAAGGTCGGCATCGCCCCGGTTGCCTTTGAGAGGGTCGAGGCGGCACTGGAGGCCATGGATGCCACCCGTCCGCCCTCGCTTATCGTCACCGCCCTCTGTATGCCGGGGCTGGATGGCTGGCGCTTCTGCCGCCTGCTGCGCTCGCCCGAGTATGCGGCCTTCAACAAGGTCCCCATCCTGGTTGTATCGGCCACCTTTGCTGGCGACCAACCCGAGCGCATCGCCGCCGACATCGGGGCCGATGCCTTCCTGCCCTCGCCCGTGGACGGGAATGCGTTCACGACCCGGGTGCGGGCGCTGCTGGATGGCAGGCAGGTGCGCTGCCAGCCGCAGGCGCTGATTGTCGATGATGACGGGGACCTGGCATGTATGCTACAACGAAGGTTTGCCGCCCATGGCTACCGGGCCGACATGGCGCACACCATCCGCGAGGCCCAAGCGGCCCTGTCCAGGCAGCACTATGACGTGGCCGTCGTGGACTACCATCTGCCCGACGGACTGGCCGACACGCTCCTTGACTACTGCCGGGCCGGCCACCCCGATTGCGCCTGCCTGATGGTGACCGGAGACCCATCGCCGGAATTGGCCCTGGATTGGATGAAACGGGGGGCGGCCGCCTACCTTTCGACAGCCGGCACGCCCGTCGAGGTGGAAATCAACGAGCGGCGCATTCCATGGGATGGCGGCTTTGCGAGCCTCAGCGTCTCGCGCGACATTACCGAGCGCAAGCATGCGGAAGAGGAGAATGGTAAGCTTCAGGCCCAGTTGGCCCAGGCCCGGAAGATGGAATCGGTGGGCCGGTTGGCGGGCGGGGTGGCCCACGATTTCAACAACATGCTGAGCGTGATCCTCGCTCATGCGGAACTGGCCCTGGAACGGCTTGAGCCGGAGCAGCCGCTCTTTGCCGATTTGCAGGAGGTCAGTGAGGCCGCGAAGCGTTCCGCCGACCTCACCCGCCAGCTTCTGGCGTTCGCCCGCAAGCAGGTGATCGCCCCCCGGGTCGTCGATCTGAACGCATCCGTCGAAGGCATGATTAAGATGCTGCGGAGGCTTATCGGCGAAGATATCGAACTGGCCTGGCAACCCAGCTGGAACCTCACGCCGGTCCGGGTGGCCCCCTCCCAGATCGACCAGATCCTGGCCAATCTGTGCGTCAATGCACGGGACGCCATCGCGGGCGTGGGCAAGGTCACCATCGAAACGGGCAACGTCTCCCTTGATGAAGCGTTCTGTGCCGCTCGCGCGGGGTTTGTGCCCGGCGACTATGTCATGCTGGCTGTCGGTGATAATGGCGTCGGCATGGATGCGGAGATCCTCGGCCATCTGTTCGAGCCCTTCTTCACCACCAAGGCAGCGGGCAAGGGCACCGGCCTGGGGCTGGCCACGGTGTATTGCATTGTGAAGCAGAACCAGGGTTTCATTGACGCGCAGAGCGAGCCGGGCCGCGGGACAACCTTCAGGATCTACCTGCCAAGGCATCAGGATGTACCGCATGCCAATGCCGATGCGGAATTGCCGGAACCGGCGCTCTCCAGTGGCGGGACCATCCTGCTGGTGGAGGACGAAGCATTCGTCCTGAGAGTGACCGCGATGATGCTTCAAAAGCTGGGGTATACCGTGATCAGGGCCACGACACCGGGCGAGGCCATTCGCCTGGCCCGGGAGCATGCGGGCCAGATCGATATGCTCATGACCGATCTGGTCATGCCCGAGATGAACGGACGGGATCTGGCCGCGAACCTGCTCCGCTCTACCCGGACATCAGGCACCTGTTCATGTCCGGCTACACAGCCGATGTCATCGCCCACCACAGCATGCTTGAAGACGGCGTGCATTTTCTCCAGAAACCGTTCTCGAAGACGGATCTGGCGATCAAGATGCGGGAGGTGCTAGGATGAATTCGCGAATGGCGCATACGTCCGGAATATATGAACGGCTCGAATGGAGGCACACATCATGCGTGTACTGATCGCTGAAGACGATTTGACCAGCCGAACCATACTGGCGGCTGTCCTGGGGAAAGCCGGGCACGAGGTGACGGAAGTCACTGATGGCTCTGCGGCGTGGGAGAAGCTGCAGGAGGCGGATGCGCCCCGGCTAGCCATTCTCGACTGGATGATGCCGGGTATGGATGGGTTGGAGGTCATTCGCCGGGTCCGCGCCCTGGAAACCGACAGGCCGCCCTACCTGATTATGCTGACCTCCAAGAGCGGGAAGACGGACATCATCGCCGGGCTGGAGGCCGGGGCCGACGACTATCTGGCCAAACCGTTCGACGTCGGCGAGTTACGCGCCCGCGTCGAAGTGGGGTGCCGCCTGATCGCGATGCAGGAAGAACTATACCGGACGCGCGATGCACTTGCGCACGAAGCCTCGCACGACCCGTTGACGGGTGTCCTTAATCGCCGGGCGATTGAAAAAGCCCTTGCGCGCGAGCTTGCTCGCGAGTCCCGTCACCGGCAGGGACTGGCCGTGGGCATTCTGGATATCGATTTTTTCAAGAGAATCAACGATACATACGGTCACGGGGTTGGCGATGAGACGCTGCGCGGGTTGGTTCGCCTGCTGGAAGGCGGCCTGCGGGATTACGACTACTTCGGGCGGATCGGAGGCGAGGAGTTCCTGGTCATTGCCATCGCCGGGATCAACGATGCCTGGCTTTTGTTCGAACGGCTTCGGATGATAGTGGCGGACAATCCGATATCGACACGGGCCGGGGATATTGCCATTACGGTCAGCATCGGTCTCCGATCCGTTCGCGACGGTGATACCATCGACACGTTGTTCCTGGCAACGGACACCGCCTTGTACCGTGCGAAAAGGGAAGGCCGTAACCGCGTCTGCCTGGACGGCGGCGAACCCTCCATGAGTGGCGGGTAAACGTTGAGGGGTGGGCATTGCGCATCGTTTCGCTTCCTACTAATTATGACAAGAGCTGTTTTGTGATGTAATTAAACGCAGCTTCTGCTAAGCTACGACCACGTTTTATTGAGAGGTTAATATGGCTACTGCCGAACAACTTAAGTCTTTGATACGGTCGCACTTCAGTGATGACGCCGAACGCTTTTACTCGGTTTCATTGCAGTTGGCCGCAGGGGAGGCTCGACAGGGCCATGCCGCCTTGGCCCACGATTTACGCGAAATCATAGACTCCGAACGCAAGAAGGCGGGTCCGCGGCTGCTTAGCTTCCCTGCTGATCTCAAAGGGCTGGTCCTGTCCACGGAGCCTCTAACGCCAATCTCGGCTATGGTTGTGCCGGCGACCATCAGATCCCGGCTTGATCGAATCATCCATGAATATCGGCAGCAGAACAAGCTGAAGCAGCATGGATTGGTTCACCGTCGCAAGATTCTGCTCGTTGGTCCTCCCGGAACCGGCAAGACCATGACAGCGGAAGTCTTGGCCAAGGAATTGAATCTTTCACTGAACACCATCCAGGTGGATCGCCTTGTTACTAAATTTATGGGGGAGACGGGCGCTAAGCTTCGGCAGATATTCGATCTAATGCAGCAGGCTCATGGCGTTTATCTCTTTGATGAGTTCGATGCTATTGGCGGAGATCGCTCGCACGATAACGACGTCGGCGAAATCCGGCGGGTTCTAAATGCCTTTCTTCAATTCATCGAGCAGGACACATCAGACAGCCTGATTATTGCCGCCACAAACAATCCCGGCTTGCTGGACCATGCCTTGTTCCGCCGTTTCGACGATGTGCTGCATTACGAGCGCCCATCAGTCGATCAGGTCAAACCTTTGATTGAAAATGTGCTGGGTACATTTATCGCGCCACGCTTCTCATGGAAACGTGTGATCGACGCTTGTAACGGCTTGAGCCATGCAGAGATTGACCATGCCTGCCGGGATGCGATTAAGAGTGTGGTTCTTAGCGATAAAAAGCATGTCGAGGCTTGTGAATTGATTGCAGCGATTGCGGACCGTCAAAATGCGTGTGGACGGAAGGTTGCATAGTCGCGATGGAAAGCCAGCTCCCTCATTTGTTAATCAAGCAATTCGAAACGAGCACATTCTCTCCCGGCCAATCTCAAGTTACGACGCCCCCGGTACCCACACGCGATCGCGCCGGGCATAGTGCTTTTCTCAAACAGCAGCTCGCTGCCGCATGGGCAGAGGCAAAGCAGGAGCAGGTGGTTCACCATACGGGTCGAAATGGCGTCTTTGTCGAGATTAAAGGGGAGCCTGGGTATCAACTCGTAACCAAGAGCCTCGAGAATCTTGTTCCTCGCGATATTGCTGATAGAACGCGCCTGCTTAACGTCAGGTGCGAACCGGTCGGCCCATCTTCCGGAGAAGATGGGCAAAAGGTTACCTATGCCACGATTTTTATCCCGCACAGCAAGAAGGACGCCTTCTTTAATAAAATCGAACAGTACGCCACAGAAGAGAACAGTAGATCGGATAACCCTAAGCACGCTGTGTTATTGGAAAGCATTTCCGGTATTCGTAAAGCCTTGGAAATTGAATCCTTTTGGCAGGATGAGAAGGCTTTAATCCCCGCCGCTAGCCCGGAATGGTGTGAAGTCTGGTTGAGCTCCGACAGTGACGACATCATCCAGCGGTTTGAAACCCTACTCACGAGCCAGCAAATTAATTGCAAACCGGGCTGCATCAAGTTCCCGGATAGGGCGGTGAAGCTCGTGCATGTCAACCGCGATCAGCTTGCGTCCATTAGTCGATTATCCGACGATGTGGCGGAATATCGTCGCGCCAAGGAAACCGCTGCATTCTGGCTTGATCTCGATAACAAGGATCAAGCCGAATGGGTCGAATCCGTTCTCGAAAGAATCAACGTGGTTCCGAATTCCGATACGTCTATTTGCATTCTCGATACCGGCGTCAACCGCGGTCATCCATTGCTGGCCCCCGTCTTGTCCGCCGACGATTGCGCCAGTTTCGATGCAGCCTGGGGGACACACGATCACGATAAGCACGGGACCTTGATGGCGGGGCTCGCTGCATACAACGATTTGCAGGAACTCATGCTTGGCAAGGGTTCTGTCAATCTGGCGCATTGCCTTGAGTCCGTCAAAATCCTCCCTCCAACTGGAGGGAATGCCCCGCATCTATGGGGACACATCACGGCAGAATCCATCTACAAGGCCGAGATACAAGCACCCGAACGTCGACGCATTGGCTGCATGGCTGTGACAACGACGGACAACCGCGACCAGGGACGCCCCTCGTCTTGGTCGGGAGCGCTGGATCAGTTGTGCTCGGGGGCGGAGGATGATCACAGGCGTTTGCTGATTGTCAGTGCCGGCAATTCGCAAGAACACGGCCGCGGCACTTACCCAGACGCACAAGAAACGGATTCCGTTCACGATCCCGCTCAGTCATGGAATGCTCTCACCATCGGGGCTTTCACACAGCTCGACGAGATTCGTGAACCCAGTATGTCCGGTTATGCACCCATTGCCCCAAGCGGCGGCCTCTCGCCGTTTAGCACAACGTCAACGGTTTGGAATGACAGTTGGCCCATTAAACCAGAGCTTGTCCTGGAAGGCGGTAATCTGGCACGGGAACAGACATCGAACTTCATCAGCCAATGCGCCGACTTGTCATTGCTGTCCACCTTCTTCGATCCTCAAAAGGCACATTTCTATCCGTTTTGCATGACCAGCGCCGCAACCGCCCAAGCGGCTTGGATGGCCGCACAGATCAGCGTCCGCTATCCTGATTTCTGGCCGGAAACCGTCCGCGGGCTGATGATCCACTCCGCTGACTGGACCGATACACTCAAACAGCAGTTTTGCGCTGACGAAAGCAAGACGGCCTATAAACGCCTGTTGCGTTCCTGTGGCTACGGGGTTCCAAGTCTTGAGAAGGCCCTGCATTCAGCCAGCAACCGACTGACTCTTATCGCGCAAGAGGCAATCCAGCCGTTCGATAAAAGGGAGAGCGGTGGCTACCGCACTCGCGACATGCATCTCTATGAGTTGCCGTGGCCAAAGGAAGCCTTGCAGCAGATGGCACCGGATGCCACTGTCCGTATGCGGGTCACGCTGTCCTATTTCATCGAGCCGAGTCCCGGCGAGGTCGGATGGAAAGACCGCTACCGTTATGCTTCCCATGGACTCCGCTTTGACCTGAATTCGCCCACCGAGGATAGAGGGCAGTTTGAGCGGCGCATTAATGATGCGGCCAGGGATGAGGAAAACGGGCATCCGGGCACCAACAGCCCATCGAGTCATTGGCTTCTTGGGCAGGCCCGCAACAAAGGTTCTATCCATTCGGATATCTGGTCGGGGACGGCAGCAGAGCTCGCCGAGTCAAACCTAATCGTGATAACGCCACTCATTGGTTGGTGGCGCGTACGCCCCCAGAAAGGCAAGTGGGATCGCACAACCCGTTATGCCTTGATCGTTTCGATTGAAACACCGGAAACAAAAGTCGATCTTTACACCCCCGTTCGTATTCAACTTCAGGTGCCTGTCTCAATTGGAATCTCTACATAGGCTCACGCCCCTCCGCGCGCAACGACCAAGGATTGATTATGGCAAAAAATAACACACGGCTTGAACTGACCTGGATCGGCAAGGAGAACCGGCCGCAACTGGAACCGCGCATCCTGGTCGAGGAACCGGAGAAATCCTATCACGCCGCCCAGCGCGTGACCAATCACGATCTCTTCGATAATCGCCTGATCTTCGGCGACAACCTTCTCGCCCTCAAGGCGCTGGAACAGGAGTTCACCGGCAAGATCAAGTGCATCTACATCGATCCGCCTTACAACACGGGTTCCGCATTCACACACTATGACGACGGCGTGGAACACTCGATTTGGCTTTCACTGATGCGGGACCGCCTTGAAATTCTGAGGCGGCTGCTAACGGATGATGGATCAATCTGGGTGAATCTCGACGATAATGAGGGACACTATTGCAAGGTTCTGATGGACGAGATATTCGGTCGCATCAACTTCGTCACAAACGTGATCTGGTGGAAGAAGTCATCTCCTCAGAGCAATGCTGTGTGGTTATCAGAGAGCCACGATCACATTTTGGTCTTCGCCAAGAACAAAGAGCTATGGCGCCCCGGGAAACTGGAGCGGACGTAAGCACAGAATGCAATTTACAAACAGTCGGATGATCACGACGGCATTGATGAGTCTGGCAAGTCGTACGGGCGCGGCCCGTGGTTCCCTGGCGACTTCACAATTGGTCTTTCTTCGGGGCAGCGAGGAAAGCAGTTTGCAAAGACCGGCCACAGCGACAATATCTACGAGATCATCACTCCTTCCGGTAGAGTTGCGCTGCCAGCAAAGGGCAGAGCATGGGCCTATGTGAAATCCTCATACGAGCGGCTCAGGGCAGACAACCGCGTGTACTTCGGCAAGGATGGCAGCAACAAACCCTGCATCAAGCGGTTTCTCTCGGAGATTGAGGACAAGGGCGTCGTTGCGATGACAACCTGGCACTATGATGAGGTCGGCGAAAATCGGATCGCAATGCAGGAGGCCAAGACGTTCAACGAAGATGATCCCTTTGGAACGCCAAAGCCTGAGAAACTAGTCCATCGCATTCTCTCGTTGTCATCCAACCCCGGCGACTGGGTTCTCGACTCTTTCGCGGGTTCCGGCACCACCGGCGCGGTGGCCCATAAGATGGGGCGGCGGTGGATCATGGTTGAACTGGGCGAGCATTGCCACACGCACATCATTCCGCGCTTGCAGAAAGTCATTGACGGCGGGGATAAGGGCGGGATCAGCAATGCAGTTAATTGGCAAGGTGGCGGCGGCTTCCGCTACTACCGGCTTGGGCCGTCTCTGATTGCCAAGGACGAGTGGGATAACCCCGTCATCAATCCCGCCTTCAATGCCGGCATGCTGGCCGAGGCGTTGTGCAAGCTGGAGGGCTTCACTTTCGATCCGAACCCTGATGTATATTGGCAGCAGGGGCGTAGCTCGGAGGAGGATTTCATCTATGTGACCACGCAGATGATGACCAAGGAGATGCTGATCAAACTCAGCGACGACGTCGGCCCGAATCGAAGTCTTCTGGTTTGCTGTGCCGCCTTCAAGTGCGATGTCAGCCAGTTTGAGAATTTAACCGTAAAGAAGATCCCCAAGGCGGTTCTGAAAAAGTGCGAATGGGGGCACGACGATTATTCGCTGGAGATTAGTAACTTACCAAAAGCGCCAGAAATCTTGCCAGCAGCAGCCTCCGTCGCCTCTGTTGTGCCGAAGCGCCCGGCGCGGAAATTCGGCAAGGGTAAGGATTCCGGCCCGACACTTTTCGACATGGATACCATCAAACCTGCGGGAGATAAATAATCATGGCGCTTCAGCACATTAACTCCATCAGCAATCGCCTGAGTCTCCGCACCCCGCAGCGTGATTCTCTCGAAATTCTGGCCCGCTTATGCGAGATCGTCGACTTGTCCAAGGATGCCGATCCTGCCGCGGCATTGAACACGATCCGCAGTGAGTTCCCTTCGGTCGAGGGGTTTGAACGGGATTTCCCTTCGCTTTGCTTCGCCTTGGCAACGGGCGTCGGAAAGACGCGCCTCATGGGCGCGTTCATAACCTACCTCTATCAGTCAGAGGGTATTCGCAACTTCTTTGTACTGGCTCCCAATCTCACAATCTATAACAAGCTGATTGCCGATTTTACACCCAATACGCCCAAATATGTTTTCAAGGGGGTCGGTGAGTTTGCCGTCCACCCCCCGCTTGTCGTGACCGGTGACACCTACGAGGACGGTCGCGGCGTGCGTCGTGCCGACATGTTGCCGGGGACAGACTGGGGACAGGATGTCCACATCAATATTTTCAATATCTCAAAGATCAACAGCGAGGTGCGTGGCGGGAACGCTCCCCGGATCAAGCGTCTAAGCGAGTACATCGGCGAAAGCTACTTTGATTATCTCGCCGGCCTGGAAGATCTGGTGGTACTCATGGATGAGAGTCACCGTTACCGCGCCACCGCAGGTGTACGCGCTATTAACGAGCTCAAGCCTATTCTTGGACTGGAGTTGACTGCCACGCCGCAGGTGGAGACCGGGGGCAGATCGGTGCCTTTCAATAACGTCATCTACAGTTATCCGCTTTCTTCGGCAATGGACGACGGTTTCGTAAAGGAGCCCGCTGTCGCCACCCGCGAGAACTTCGATGCCAACGCCTACTCGCCCGAGGGGCTGGAAAAGGTGAAATTGGAAGATGGCGTGCGCATCCATGAGAACACGAAGGTCGAACTGGAGATCTACGCCCGCAATAACGACAAGCCCATTGTCAAGCCGTTCATGCTTGTCGTGGCAACCGATACCACCCACGCCAACACGTTGCAACAGTTGATCGAAGGCGATGCGTTCTTTGAGGGGCGCTATAAGGGCAAGGTCATCCAAGTCCACTCCAACATACGCGGGGAGGAAAAGGATGACGTTGTCCAGCAGCTTCTGACCGTCGAGCATCCGGATAATCCCGTTGAGATCGTCATCCACGTCAATATGCTCAAGGAAGGCTGGGACGTCACGAACCTCTACACGATCGTGCCGCTCCGGGCAGCGAATTCGCGCACTCTCGTCGAACAGTCGATCGGGCGTGGCTTGCGTCTTCCCTACGGGAAACGCGTAGGCGTTCCGGCGGTGGACCGGTTGACCATCGTTTCGCACGACAAGTTCCAGGAGATCGTGGACCACGCCAACGATCCGACCTCGATTATTCGGGCGGGTGTCGTGATCGGTCGGGATATTCCCGACGCCGGACGCAAAGCCGTAGAGGTGAAGAGCGCCTTCGAGCAAGCCCTTTCCGGTGGAATGGTTCCTGCCCGTCCCGCAGCCCTTGGCCAGCCGGCCGCAGTGCAGCGTACGCTCTTCGAGAGGCCGGAGGACCAGTCGGTTGCCAAGGCGACCTTTCAAGTCATCAAACAGTACGAACGCCTGAAGGGCAGCGATCAGCTCCATGATGCCGCCGTTCAGCAGGAGATCGTTCAGAAGGTTCAGGAGATCGTTCGTCCGGCCCAAGGCGAATTAGCCGGTGTCTACGAGATCACGAATGTCGCCAAGGTCGTCAAGGACACGACGACGCTTTTCTGCGACCTCTCCATTGATATCCCCAAAATCGTGGTGCTTCCCAAAGGTGAAGTCTCTTGCGGCTACAATGACTTTAACCTCGATGTCAGGAATATCAACCTCCAGCCGGTCTCTCAGGACATCCTGATCCAGCATCTGCACGAGCACCAGCGGTATCGGTTGCTGGATGGGACCGGCATCGTTATGGAAAACCGTCCAGAGGACTACCTGATTCGCGGTCTGGTCGACTTCGACGATGTCAGTTACGACGAACACGCGGCCCTGCTGTATAAGCTGGCAGGGCAGGTCGTTTCACGCCTGCAATCTTACTTGACCACGGAAGACGACGTGATCAATGTCCTCCAGTTCCACCAGCAGGCCCTCGCGAACCTGATCCATTCTCAAATGCAACAGCATTTTGTCGAATCCGCGAGTGAATACGAGGCCCACGTGACAAGAGGCTTCCGTACACTCCGGTCGAACAACTACTCCGCTGCGGCAGACGAGAACACACGTGATTTCCGCGTTCCCGTTCCCGAGGGCCAGCGTAACCACATCGGCTCGATGGTATTCGGCAGTTTTGGCAAATGCCTTTACCCCATCCAGAAATTCGACTCCGACTCCGAACGTCGTTTCGCGGTGATCCTCGAGAATGAAGGCACCGTTCTGAAGTGGTTTAAACCCGCCAAGGGCGACTTCCAGATTCACTTTCGCCATGACGAATCCTACGAGCCTGATTTCGTCGTTGAGACGCAGACGGAGAAACTGCTCTGCGAACCAAAACAGTCAAAAGAGATGACGGATGAAACCGTTATCGCCAAAGCCAATGCAGCCGCAACATGGTGCGAACACGCCACGGCACACGCCAAGGAGAACGGCGGCAAGCCTTGGCGTTACCTCCTCATCCCCCACGACCAGATCCAGGATCAAATGACACTCGCGGGTTTAGCCGCCCGCTATGCGATAAAGGCATGATTTCTCTGAGGGGGCGGTTAAGACGCGCTGCCGGGCAGCCACTTCGCCAGCATTGCCGCCAGCGCGTGGAAGGAAACCGGTTTGGTCATGTAATCGTCCATCCCGGCCGCGATGCACTGTTCGCGGTCTTCCGCGAAGGCGTTAGCCGTCATGGCGATGATCGGCAGACGCTTCGCCCCGGCTGTCTCCTGCCCTCCGACCTCCTGCCCTCTGCCCTCAGCCCTCTGCCCTCTGTTCTCCGCCTCCTGGCTCCTGATCCTGCGTGTCGCCTCGAGCCCGTCCATGACCGGCATCTGCACGTCCATAAGCACCAGGTCGCAGGGGGTGCGGGCCAGTTCGGCAAGTGCTTCCGCGCCGTCCGACGCCGAGACATGGCCGATCCCGAGACGATCAAGCATCGTTTCCGCCACCATGCGGTTGACCGGGTTGTCCTCCACCAGCAGGACGCGCCCGCCACCTGTCTGCAATGCAACCGGAGTGGCTGGCATTTCCGGTACCGGGGTGCCGGCGTCCGCCCTGTCCGGTGTGAGAGCCTCGGCCAGGCTGTTGTACAGGTCAGACTGGCGGGCCGGTTTCGTCAGCCACGCGCAGAACCCCGCCTGACGAACCTGCTCCGCGCTGCCCTGGTAACCGATGGACGTCAGCAGGATCAGCTTCACACCTGCATACGCGGGATCCGCCTGCACCACGCGGGCCAGTGCCATGCCGTCCATGCCTGGCATCTGCATGTCCAGGATCGCCGCCTGGAACGGGTCGCCGCCGGCATGCATCCGGCGTATGACCTCCAGGGCCGATGGACCGTCGTCGGCCTTCTTTGTCCTCATGCTCCAAGCCTGCAACTGGGCGGAGAGCACCTCCCGGTTGGTCGCGTTGTCGTCGACGATCAGGATGTGCGCGTGCGGCAGTGTAGCCGGGCTGTCCTCCGCCGGCTTACTGGGCGTATTGGTCGTCGCCGCCTTCTCGAAGCAGGCGGTAAACCAGAAGGTGGAGCCCTTGCCGGGTTCCGAATCCACCCCGATGCGGCCACCCATCATCTCGGCGAGCTGCTTGGCGATGACCAGCCCCAACCCGGTGCCGCCGTAGCGCCGCGTGGTCGAGGTGTCCACCTGGCTGAACTTCTGGAACAGGTGCTCCATCTTGGTGTCCGGAATGCCGATGCCGGTGTCCCGTACGGAGAAACGGATCTCGACCGGCCTGCCGGTTCCCCCTCCCGCATCGGGCGCTGTCGAGGGCAGGTCGGTGACCGCCCTCTCTCCGATCCACTCCGCCTGGACCGCGATTTCGCCCTTCTCTGTGAATTTGACGGCGTTGCCCGTCAGGTTGACCAGCACCTGCCGCAAGCGTACCGGGTCCCCGCGCAAGCGGGCCGGCACATCGGGCGCGATCGCGCAGATGAACTCCACACCCTTTCCCTGTGCGCGCAGCGCCAGCGGCATGACGGCCTCGTCCATGACATCCCGCAGGTCGAAATCAAGCGACTCCAGATCCAGCTTCCCGGCCTCGATCTTCGAGAAGTCGAGGATATCGTTGATCAAGGCCAGCAGCGACTCCGCCGAGGCCACTGCGGTTTCGGCATAGCGCCGCTGGACCGCCGTTAATTCCGAATCCAGCAGCAGGTCGGTCATGCCGATCACCCCGTTCATCGGGGTGCGGATCTCGTGGCTCATGTTAGCCAGGAACGCGCTCTTTGCCTGGTTGGCTGCTTCCGCCTCCTCGCGGCTCTGATGCAGCGCGGCCACCATGTCCCGCCGCTTGCGGACATTGACCAGCATCTGCGCGAACACGGTCAGCAGCCGTTGTTCGGACTCGGTATACGCATGATGCCGTCGAACCGAATCGAACCCGACAAACCCGAGGCAGGCATCGCCATCCATCAGGGGTACGGCGATCAGGCTCTTGATCCCCTGTGGCTCGAGGATCTGCCGTACGCCGTTGTCCGGTGGCAGTGCCGAGACGTCCTCGATCAGCATGACGCGCCCCTGCCGGTGGGTTGCCACCCAGTCCTCGACCATCGCGATCGGCACGGCCTGAAGCTCGTTGATCTGCGGGGCGATGCCATCGGCGCACCACTCATGGGTATTGGTGCAGACCTGCTGCGCGAAGTCATAGTCGAACAGGTAGACGCGTTCGGCACCGACGAAGGTGCCCAGCTCCCCAAGGGAACGCTCGATGGCCGTGTCCGCCAGTTCCGGCGGAAGGTTGATGTAGGTCGCGGAAATCGAGGTGAGGATTTCCTGCATCCGGGTCTGCCGGAGCAGTTCGAACTCGGCCCGCTTGCGGTCGGTGATGTCGATACGGTGCTCGATGATATGCGCGAGCCTCCCGCGCCCGTCGAGGATCGGGTGGGCATGCACCTCGGAATACCGGGGTGCCTCCGGTTGCGCAAGGTCGGTGTGCTCGACGACGACCGGTTTCCGCTCCAGCCGCAGCCGCTCCAGCGGACAGGGGATATGCTCGCCGCTGCAAGGAGCCTCCCGGCCCATGATGGTGCTGTGGCAAGACTGGCCGATCACGGCGTCGCCGCCTGCCGCCGCGTTTGCCACCTCGACCTGGTGTGTGTCGGCATTGATCACCAGGAACGGCTGTGCCAGCGCGTTGATGGTGGTCCGCAGGAATGCCTCGCGATCCCGGATGCCGACCCGGGCGAGATGGCTCGATACCAGCGTGACGATCGCGCCCAGGAGTGCGAGCGAGAAGATGACGGGCTGTGCCGTGCGCTGCACGAGTTCCTGTTTCCAGCGATAGGCGTCGATCCCGATCACGAGAATAGCGACCACCTCGCCTCCCGGAGCCTCGCGTACCGGTGCGAATGCACTGACAAAACGTCCTGCTTCGATGGTGTACGGACCGATGACCACGCCATGTCCCGTCTCGAGCGCTCTGGTGCTGGCCGCCTTGACCGCTTCCGCCTGCTCTCCAAGCGGGCGGCCCAGCAGCATGCAGGTGGGTACGGTGCCTGCGGAGGCGAGGAGACGCCCGGTTGGCGGGCGGGTCCGCAGGAAGGCGAAGCCCCAGTCTGGAGTGGCGGCACGGAACGAGGCCAGGCGGATGCCGAGCCGCAGTCGGGCCTCCGTGTCCTGCTTGCCCGTCTTGTCGGCGTTGATTGCCTCGACGGTGTCGCCTGCCAGCGTGTGTGCCGCCTGCACGGTGCGCTGGCACCACTCGTCGCGCATCGCCTGATCGACCTGGTGTATCGTCCTGGCGATAAACACCCCTGCCGCCGCCGTCAATGCCAGCAGGACCACCAGCATCTGGCGCCATCGGGCGCGACGTCCCGCTGTTCCCGTCAGTCCCCGTATCCTCACCGGCATGGCTCCGCCCCTCCGCCTGCCGAATCCGACGCGTCCCCGGTCGGAAGGGACCCGGTATGTCGCGGCAGGTAGATATCGACCACGGTCCCGTCCCCCGGACGGCTGGAGAGGGTGATGCAACCGTTGTTCTGCTTGATGATCCCGTAGACCGTTGACAGGCCGAGACCGGTACCCTTGCCTGCCGGCTTGGTCGTGAAGAAGGGTTCGAATACATGGGCGAGAACGTCTGCCGGTATCCCGCACCCGTTGTCGCCGACCGTCAGCTTGATATAGTCACCGGCCCGGCAGTGCTCGTGTGTGCAGCAGTAGGGTTCGTCCAGCACGACGTTGGCGGTCGTGATCGCGACGCGGCCACCTCCGCCGCCGATGGCATCGCGGGCGTTCACGCAGAGATTGGTCAGAATCTGCACGACCTGTCCTGAATCGATGTACGTCAGCCACAGCCCGTCTTGCGGGATCCAATTCAGTTCGGTCTCGCAGCCGACCAGGCTTTGGAGCAACTGGAGCATGCCTGCAATCGCCTCATTCAGGTCCAGTGCCTCCTGCCGCTCCTCCTCGACCCCGATGGCCATGCCGATCAGCCTGATGAAGTCGGTCTGCTCGCGCGTCGGCGGCTTGTCCACCTGGTAGACCGCGCAGAGCGACCCGACCGTCTCGCCCTGGCTCTTGACGGGAACGCCTACATAGGTCTGGAGGCCGTAGCTGGCCACGTTCGGGTCGGTGGTCCGGTAGTCGGATTGCTGCAGGTTGCGGATAACCACCGCTTCTTCGCCGCCCTGCCGGATCACGTCGTTGCAGATATGCCCTGCCGGCTTGTTGCGATCCTGGAAGCCGGGGGGCGTGTGCCATTGCCCGATGGAGCAGAGCATCCCTTCGTCAAGCCGGTTGTAGAGGGCGCAGGCGGCATCCATCTCCTGCCCGCAGATCGTCACCAGCCGGTTGATGTTGGCCCTGGTGTCGTGCCCGAACTCAAGCTGGCAATCGACAATCGTTCGGAGCCGTTCCTCGGCCTGGCGGCAACGGGTCAGGTCGACATCGAGACAGAAGAGCTGGGGCGTCTCCCCCTCCATCCGGATCACGGTGTGGCTGGAGTAGACCGGGATGCGCGAGCCGTCCTTGCGCATCAGCATCAGTTCCCCTGCCGGAACCGCCTTGCCGGTCTCGACCATTTCCCGGATGCCTTTCCTGGCATGGTCGTGCATCTCGGGGGGGATGATCAGGTCGGTCAGCGGGCGCCCGATGGCCTCCTCGGCCGTAAACCCGTAAAACCGTTCCGAGGCGCGGTTCCAGAACACGGTGGTCCCGTCGGCGAGGTAACCCTGCACGGCCACCGTCGGCACATCCATCAGGACGCGGCAGGAGCGCTCGTCGCAGACCTCCTTGAAGTCGCTCCTAATCGCCATCCCTGCTCCGGAAACTGCGTTGCTCATGCCGAATCCTTCTGTTGTGGGCGCTGTCATGATTGTACCGTCCGCGGATCGACCCTCCACGATGCCGGGGAATCTAGCGTGAATCTGGGCGTCATGCAATGCGATTCTCAAGACGATTGTGTTTGCAGGTTTTGTGCAACCTGCTATTCTTCCCCTAACGATGAAGGTTGCACCGTAACCGGAGGGTTCCCGATGATTCTGGCTTCCTGCCAGTCCGTGACCGTGAGCGCCGTGCATGACACAGCCTGGGACGCATTGGTCGGGATAGCACCCGCCGCCAACAGTTTCCTGCGCAGTGCATGCCTGGAAATGATCGCGCGGACGGATTCCTATGGCGTCTGTTTTCACCGTGTGGCAGTCTTCGGCACCGATGGCACCATGCGTGGTGCATGGGCGTTGCCATACCGGACTCGCGCGGGATTCCGCTATTCAACCTATTTCGAGTTCTTCTACGCCGGTCCTTTCCTGCACCCGGAACTGGAGTCCGGCTCCGTCCACCACGCCCGCGAGCGCATCGATGTCATGCAGGCGCTGGCTGCCGCCCAGTCCGGCTTCATCGACATCATCGAGGCCGAGACGCATCCTGCCGTGACGGATGTGCGCCCGTTCCTCTATGCCGGGTGGGCGGCGGTGCCGCTATACACGCATGTGTGGGACATGGATGATCCGGACCAGGTCTGGGACCGCATGAACCGCGAGAAGCGTCGCCTGATCAGGCGATCAATGGAAACGCTGCGGTTCGGCTTTGAAACCTGGGGGCAGGCTGTGGATGAATTCCTGGTCCTCTACCGGCAACTGATCACCAAGTTCGACTGGGTGCCGCTCCCTTGCTGGGATGCGGACCTGCGCCGCCGGATGAAGGAGCTGCACGCATGGGATACTGGCCGTCTCTTCACCGCCAGAACCGCCGAGGGTGAACTCAAGGCGGCGGTTATCGCGCTGCTCAGCCGTGACGACCGCACGGTCTACCTGTGGCGCTGCGCCTACCAGGCGGATCCCGAGGCCCATACGGTGATCCCGGCGCTCTACTGGAAGGTCTCGCTCGCCATGCGGCAGGAATGGGGCGCACCTCTCTCCATCAACTTCGGCGGGTCGCCCCGTCTCAATCTGACATTGTTCAAGGACTATATCGGAGCCCGTCCGGTACTGCATTTCCGTCTGATCCATGATCGTCCCGGTTGGCGGACCAGGGCCTGGCGTACAGCCCGCCGCTGGAAGGAGCATGCACGGCGGATGACCACCCGCGCGGGGCTGCTGGGCGCCTACTACCGGCAACGGGCAACTCCGGTCACGGAAGAGGAGGGGATGGATGTCTGAACCGATTGGAGCCGTCGCCATTGCCCGCAACGAGGGCGAGCGCCTGCAGCGCTGCCTGCGCTCGCTTGCCGGTCGCTGCGAGGTGATCGTCTATGTCGACTCCGGATCCACCGACGGTAGTGTCGCCTTTGCCCGGTCCGTCGGGGCCGAGGTGGTGGAGCTGGATATGTCCAGCCCGTTCTCCATGGCGCGCGCCCGCAATGCCGGCATCGCCCGCCTGCGTGAATGCCGCCCCGGTATCCGGCTCGTGCAGCTTGTCGATGGCGATTGCGAACTTGTCGGAACCTGGCTCGGACAGGCTCGTGCCTGGCTGGAGGCGCACCCCCGGAGTGCCGCCGTCTGCGGGCGCCGCCGCGAGCGTTATCCCGCCAAATCCGTCTACAACCGCCTCTGCGACACCGAGTGGAATACGCCCGTCGGTCCGGCCTTGTCCTGTGGCGGTGACGCCCTGATGCGGATCGAGGCCCTTGCCGCCGTTGGCGGCTATAACGAGTCGCTGATCGCCGGCGAGGAACCGGAGCTTTGCCTGCGACTGCGCCAGGCCGGATGGGGCATCGACCGGATCGATGCCGAAATGACGTTGCATGATGCCGCCATCCTGGCGTTTGGTGCCTGGTGGCGGCGCACCCTGCGCGGGGGGTATGGCGCCCTGGACGTGCGTACCCGGCTGGCGGGAACCGTTCCGGATGCCGATATCCCGTTCGGGCACCTCACGACCAGCGCGGTTTCCTGGACGGTGCGCTGGCTGTGGCTGGTCGTCCTGCTGACGTCGGCCGGGGCCCTTGCCGCGGGCTGGCCCGGTGCGCTGGCCGGTCTTGCGGCCGCGGCGGGGCTGCAGGTGTTCCAGGCGTTGCGTATCGCCCGCGGGGTCCGCCGCCGTGCCGCCTCCACCGTGGCCGCCCTCGAATACGGGGTTTTCACCATGATCGGCAAATGGGCGCAGGTTGCCGGCCAGCGGCGCTACCGCCGGGACCGGCGCGAGGGACGTGTCATCAAGATCATCGAGTACAAGTCATGAATCAACGCGAGGCATACCTGGCCGACCGCGCGCGGTATCCCGATCGCGCCTTCAAGCGTGAGCAATCGCTCTGGGCGATCCGGCTCTATCGCTTCGGGCGGGGCAACGACCAGCGTCCGCCGGGCTGGCGTCGGCGGTTCAACGACCGCCTCTACTGGTTCCTGTTCCGCATCGTCGAGACCCTCACGGGCATCAGCTTCAACAAGCACTGCGAGATCGGGCCGGGATTGCGCATCCATCATTTCGGCAACATCTTCATCCACACGGATGCCCGCATCGGTGCCGGCTGCACGCTGCGCCAGGGCGTCACGATCGGCAACAAGACCGATGGTGGCGGCGTGCCCGTGCTGGAGGACGACGTGAACGTCGGAGCCTACGCCCAGATCCTGGGGCCGATCCGCATCGGACGCGGGGCCGTGATCGGGGCGATGAGCGTCGTGCTCGACGATGTGCCGCCCGGCTGTACCGCCGTCGGCATACCGGCGCGGATCCTGCCGGGAAAGGCGGCATCATGAACGGGCCGGTCGTCTACATCGCCGCCAGTTTCCCGAAACTCTCCGAGACGTTTGTCTACCGCGAGGTGCTGGGACTGCGTGCCGCCGGGGTCGACGTGCCGGTGGTCTCGGTCAACGCTTCCTCCGATGACATGCAGGATGCCGCCCTCGAGGCGCTGAAGGCGGAGGTCATCCCGCTGTACGGGGCAGGGGGGGGCGCACTGGCCCGCGACGCGCTTGGCGAGCTGGCCGCCCATCCCTGGCGGGCAATGGGCACCTTGGCGGAAGGGCTGCGGCTTTCCCTGACGACGGATGACCTGCGCGGGCTGACTGCCCGCGCGAAGACCCTGTTCCAGGCGTTCGCGTCGCTCGCCCTCGCCAGGCGCCTGCGCCCGATTCGTCCGAGCCTGCTGCACGCGCACATGGCGCATGTTCCGGCCACCGTCGCGCTCTTCACGGCCCGCCAGCTCGGCATCCCGTTCAGTTTCACCGGCCATGCCGCGGACCTGTTCCGCGACCGGGCGCTGTTGGCGGTCAAGCTGCGCCGGGCCGCGTTCGTCAACTGCATCAGCACCTGGCACTGCGAGTTCTACCGGCAGCTTGTGCCGCGTACGGACGCCGACTACCCGGTCGTGCGTTGCGGCGTGGATCCCGCCGAGTTCCCGCCGCGGGTGCCGCGCACCGATGGGGTTGTGCGCCTGCTGGCGACCGGTCGGCTGGTCCGCAAGAAGGGGTTCGATATCCTGCTGGAGGCCCTTGCCGCCCCGGTGCTGCGCGATCTCCCCTGGCAACTGCGCCTGATCGGCGACGGGCCGGAACGCGACGCCCTGCAGGCGCAGGCGGCCGCGCACCCCTGCGCCGGGCGCATCTGCCTGGCCGGGGCGATGGCCAACGAGGCGGTCCGCCGGGAGATGATCGATGCCGACGTGTTCGCCCTGCCTTGCTGCATCGCCGGCGATGGTGACCGGGACGGGATCCCTGTCGTGCTGATGGAGGCCATGGCGGCCGGCGCGACCGTGATCAGTGGCGATCTGCCGGCCATCCGCGAATTGATCGAGGACGGGCGCAGCGGACTGATGGTTGCCCCGGGGAAGACCGACGCGCTCGCGGCGGCGCTGGCCAGTCTTTGCACGGATTCCGCACGGCGCCAGGCACTGGCGGAGGGCGGGCGTCTGGCGGTGTCTCGTGAATTCGCGCTTGGCGTCAATATCGCTCGTATGGTAAACAACATCAGCAGCCATGAACGGGGGCCACGATGAAAACAGCAGGTAAGCCGAAATACGTCCTTATAACCCCATGCCGCGATGAGGCGGACTACGGGCAGCGGACCCTTGACAGCGTGCGTGCGCAGACCGTGCCGCCCGCGCTGTGGGTGATTGTGGACGACGGTTCCACTGATGCGACGCCGAAACTGCTGGAGGCGGCTGCCAGGGAAATGCCGTGGATCCGCATCGTGCGCCGCGAGGATCGCGGCAAGCGCGCGGTCGGTCCCGGCGTCATCGATGCCTTCTATGCCGGTCTCGAAACCATTGACATTGACGCATTCGACTATGTCTGCAAGTTCGACCTCGACCTCGAGATCCCGCCGGTCTATTTCGAGACCCTGATCCGGCGCATGGAGGCGGAACCGCGCCTTGGCACCTGTAGCGGCAAGCCGTATTACCCGGATCCCGCGACCGGCGAGCTGATCAGCGAGAAGTGCGGCGACGAGATGTCCGTCGGCATGACCAAGTTCTACCGCACGGCCTGCTTTAAGGAGATGGGCGGTTTTGTGCGCGAGGTCATGTGGGACGGCATCGACTGCCACCGCTGCCGGATGCTCGGCTGGATCGCCTGCAGTTGGGATGATCCCGAGATCCGTTTCCTGCACCTGCGCGCCATGGGGTCGAGCCAGAAGAGCATCTGGACAGGCCGCATGCGCCACGGCTACGGGCAGTACTTCATGGGAACCGGCCTGCTGTACATGACGGTCAGCGCCCTGTACCGCATGACGCGACCGCCTCTCGTGCTGGGCGGTGCCGCCATGTGGTGGGGGTACACGCGCAGCCTGCTGCGCGGCCTGCCCCGTTACCCGGATACCGAATTCCGGCGGTTCCTGCGCCGCTACCAGCTCCAGTGCCTGCTGCACGGCAAGACGGTCGCCACGGAACGGCTCCACCAGAACGCACGCGGGAACCAAGCATGAACGAACCTGACCTGATTCCGAAACGGGCGGGACGCCCTGGCGGCGAGGCAGCCGGGACGCTGCGCGGCCTGCTTTGCCTGGCCGTCGCGCTTGCCTCCGCGGGCTGCGCCGGGCCGCGGAAGGGCACGTACGAGCCCGATCCGCAGAAGCCCCCGGCCCTTCGGCGGATGGGCGGCTCGGGGCAGTTCATCCGTCACCCGGCAACGGATGGCGGCGAATTCGTGCGCATCGCCGAGACGCAGCCGGAGGACCTCTTCATCCCCGAGGCGGAAACCTCCGCCCAGACGTTCGCCGGGGCCGACACGGTCAAGGCCTTCTCTGAGGCGGCGGAGGATGACTACCGTCTCGGCCCCGGTGACCGCTTCTCGTTCCTCGTCCGTGGCCGCGAGGACATTTCCCTGATCGATGTCGTCGTCGCGCCGGACGGGCTGGTCTCGCTGCCCAGGGTTGGCGTGTTCCGTATCGCGGGCATGACCTTGCCGGATGCCACGGCGTATGTGCGCGGCAAGCTGGTGTCGTTCTACGAGGATCCGGATGTGACCCTGCAGATGACACGCATCAACAACAACAAGGTCTATGTGCTGGGGCGGGTCGCCACGCCGGGGGCCGTGCATTTCTCGGGGCAGGGCACGCTGCTGGAGGCACTCTCGCTTGCCGGGGGGCTGCCGGCGGACACGCGACTGTCGTTTCTCAGCCGCTGCATGATCGTCCGAGGCAACGAGATGCTGATCTGGATCGACCTGCGCGACCTGCTTGAGAACGGCAACCTGGCGATGAACGCGCGCCTGCAGAACGGCGACTTCATTTTCATCCCGCAAAGCGAGGACCAGGTGGCCTACGTCATGGGGCAGGTGCCCCGGCCGGGCCTGTTGGTACTGCGTTCGCAGATGACGCTGCTCGATGCCGTAATGCAGGCAGGCGGGTTGTCGGCCAACGCCGCGGAGGACAAGGTGTTCCTGGTGCGCACCGTCAACGGCAAGGGGCATGTCGACCGCATCGATTTCAAGCAGATGGTCAGTCGTGGCGATCTTCGCAAGAATTATGTGCTCAAGGATGGCGATATCGTGTATGTCGGGCCGAGCGGCATGGGCAAGCTCAACACCTTCATCATGCAGCTTATCCCGGGCATGCGCGCGGTGGACTTCACCATCAACACGGCGGAAGCCTTCGGGGCCATGGCCGAGCTGCGCAAGGAGATCTGGGGCCAGGAAGGCTTCATCAACCGGACCAGTGGCGAGTAGCAAATGACTCTTACCGACAAAATTCCTGTTGCCCCGGCTGAGCAACCCACCGTGCAGGAAATGCCGGGCAAGCGTCGCAAGCCGTTCAATCCGCTGTCCTTCGTGCTGCGGCGCGGGCCCGTGCTGGTGCTCTGCGGCACGCTTCTTTCCACCGCATTGGCGTTGCTGCTGCTGCCCTTCGCCAGGCCTGTCTACGAGACCGACGCCACGCTGCTGATCGACGCCGGCAAGGAACCCACGCTCAACGGGCGCGAACGCGACCCGATCCCCGGTGATATCGGCAACTGGACCCGCACCCAGATCGCGCGGATCACCTCGCCGGCGGTACTGCAGGCGGCCATCGCCACGCTCGCGCCGGAAGCCCGCCCGGCCTTCCTGCGCGAGCCCCTTGATCACCCTTCCAACCCGTTCCGCCTGATGAGCCGCATCAAGGTGCGCGAGGAGTCGCGCACCTACCTGGTCGGCCTGCGCATCCGGGGCGATTCGACGGACGGGCTGGCACCGGCACTGAATGCGGTGATGGATGTATTCCTCGCCAAGCTCCAGCACGAGTTCGAACAGACCTATGCCCGCCGTCTCGCCTACCTGGTCGAGGAGCGGCAGAAGATCATCGAGCGGCTTTCGATCGAGGAAAAACGCATCCTGGAAATGGCTGGAGAGGCCGGGAACACCGCCTTCCTGCACGAGAGCTACAGTGTCCACCTCTCGAAAGTCGAACAGCTCCAGCGCCTTTACTGGGAGGCCTTCGCCTACCAGGGCAAGATGACTGCCGAATACCTGAAGACCAGCGAGGATCGCATGAACCTGGTCCGCCTCGACCTCAAGGCCTTCGCGGATGAACGGGTCGCCGATAATTTCGGTATCAATCGCATCGAGCAGTGGACCTATGAGCAACTCCAGCAGATGCGCGCGACCATCGACGGTCTCACGGTGAGCAATCCCGACCGGATCTATGTCGAGGCCCGTATGAAGGCCATGAACGACTACCTGGCGGAATACAAGCAGCGCGTCAATAACGAGACCATGCTCAACCTGATGGAGAAACTCGAGTACGAGCAGACGGTGAAGGAATTGCTTGCCAAATCGGCTGCGGATGCCGCCACCCGTGCGACGCAGATCCTGGAGACCCGCCTGAAAGAGGCCCGCGAGGAGGCCGACCGCGTCTCCATGGCTATCTTCTCGGCATCCTCGCCGGTATTCGCGCGCAACCAGTTGCGCGACCGCCTGCAGTCGCTCAACAACCGCATTGATGATACCGAGATGGAGGCCAAGACCCCGGTGCGCGTCCAGATCGACAAGCGGGCGGAACCGCCGGGTGAGCCTGCGCAATCCAGCCGCATGAAACTGTTGATGCTGGCGCTGGCTGCCGGCATGGGCGTTACCGCTGTCGTGCTCCTGCTGCTTGAACTGCTGGATAACCGAATCCGCACGGCGGGCGAGGTCGAGGCGGCCATTGGCGGTCAAGCGCCGCCCCCGGTCCCCGCGTTCCGCGCCTGCGGCCCAGACGCCCCGGCGCTCGCCGGGATTTGCCTGGCCACCGGCAACCGGGATGACGCATGCGCCGAAGGGGTGGCGGCGGCCATGGCGGACCTTGCCGCCCGGATTGCCGATGACCGGCGCCGGCACGGTACCGGCACCTTCTGCCTTCTCGGCCTGCACCGCCGCAGCGGCGTGACCTCGCTGTCGCTGAACCTTGCCGCCTGCCTGAACCGCTTGTGCGGACCGGTCCTGCTGGTCGAACTGAACGCCCGGCATCCCGGCTTGCGCTGCATGCTGGAGATCGGATCCTCCAAGGGGATGGAGTCCTGGCTGCGTGGCGACTGCCGGTTCGAGGAGGTCCTGCACCGCGACACCGAACGTAATCTTGATGTGCTCTTTGCCGACAATTCCGGCTTGCCGCCATCGGTCAGTCACCTGCCAGCCATGCTGGACAAGCTGCGCGGGAGCTACGCCATGATCATTATCGATGGCGGGGTGTTCCCGTCGGATATCGCCATGCTGGCGGCTGGTTGCAGCGATGCGGTCCTGCTCGTGACCCGTGCCCGGCAGACGCTGTACCGTGAGCTCCGGGATGGCGTCGAACGGCTCCATCGCATGCGGGTGCCGGCGATCACCGCCGTGCTCAATGACGCCGAGGACAGCCGCCAGGCGGCGATCCAGGCAGCGTTGGAAGATATGATCCTCGCGATTTCAAAAATGGCGGACCGGCTGCGGCAGAAAACCCGCATGGCGTTTGGAGGATCTGCATGAAAACCCAGGACAAGCCACGCACCTGCATCGTCGCCATTGTCATCGGGGATGCGTACATACGCGATTTTGACCGGTTCTCGCGCCGGCGTCTTGAAAAATATTGCCAGCGCCATGGTTATGACTTGAAAGTCCTGACCGAACCGGTGCGGGACCTGCCCGGACGTAAATACACCTGGCAGAAACTCTGCCTGCACGATCTGCCCTGGTGGCGCGACTACGACCAGGTCGCGTTCCTGGATGCCGATATCCTGATCGCCCGCGACGCCCCGCCGCTCCCCGTGATCCCGCCGGGCAAGATCGGCGGAGTGCCGGACAAGCTGCCCTACCAGATGAACAGCGGAGTGCTCGTCTACCACCCGGACGAGCGTATCGCGTCATGCTTCGCGGAGGCGTTGCAGGACCAGGATCCGTTCTGGGACCAGAAGGCGCTCACGCGCGTCATGCTGCACCGCTACATGGAGGAGCCGATCGATCCGCGCTTCAATCGCCAGTTCTACTTCAAGTGCAGGACCTTGTGGAGTTCCCTCTTCCGGCGCCAATGGTTCTATCACGCCTGCCACGGCAAGATCAAACTGCCCTTCATCTCCATCTGGCTGCGCCTGACCTGCCGCTAGCTGGAGCCACAGCCGGGCCAATCGCGTGAGATATTAGACAAGCCCGTGTGCGCGGGCGTGAAGCGATACCTTACGTTGCCGCGGTTTGTTCGCGGACGTATTCGTCGGCGTGGTGGCGGATGATCCGGCCTTCGGTCAGGTAGATCAGGTCCTCGGCGATGTTGGTGGCGTGGTCGGCAATACGCTCCAGGTCACGGGACACGCGCAGCAGCGCGACCAGCACGTCGATGGCGTCCTTGTCCGACTCCTCCGCCATCCGCTTCTTGAGGATCCGGTCGATATCGTGCTTCATGTTGTCGATGGAGTCGTCGTTCTTGCAGACCGAGGCGGCCGTACGTGTATCCAGGTTCACCAGGGCATCGATGCTGTCGCGCAGCATGCGTTCGACGGCCTGCGACATTTGTGCCAGATCGACCGGCATGGCCTGATGCGCCTTACGGTTCAGCACCTGTGCCCGTTCGGCTATGTTGACAGCCAGGTCACCGATGCGTTCAAGGTCGTTATTGATCTTCAGCGTGGCCACCAGGAAACGCAGGTCGACGGCGACCGGCTGGTGCAGGGCCATGATCTTGAGCAGTTCCTCCTCGATCTCGACTTCCATGGCATCGACGTCCGTGTCATTGGCGATCACGTCGCCTGCCAGCTCCGCATCACGGTTGATCACGGCCTCCACCGCCTTGTGCAGGCGCTCCTCGACCATCGTTCCCAGCGCCAGGATGTCGGTCTTGACCCGTCCCATCTCCTTGAAGAAGAAAACACTCATGCTGCTCCTTTGTATCATCCGTTTTTGACCTGAGTGCGGCTAACCCACACTACAGGCGTAATTCTTGGGCCATAGCCAACTGAAGTCAAGCACGCGTTCCGGCAAATCTGCTGCCTTGGTCCACTCCTCCAGTGTCTCGGCGTGAATGCGATGCTGTTCTTCCTTGATCCCGGTCTCCCAGAGAAAGTCGCCGTCCGTCGGACGTACAAGTCGGTAGTGCTCGAGGGGGTGAAGGGTGAGCGGGGAGCTGTCCCGTCGGACCGTGACCGGGCAAAGCACTTCGACCTCCTTGCGCGTTACCAGCCCCGACAGCAGCTCGATGACGGCGTCGCGCCCGATATTCAACCGTCCCAGGATCGCCTGCAGATCAAGTGCCTGGTTAGCGAGGCAGCTTTTCAACATGTGGTGCATACTGGCAGGATCGGCAACGGCGTTTGTCGTGATGTTCATAAACTCCCTTTCTATAATCAAGTGGTTCGGGTAACCTTTGTAAATGCTGGATCCATTGGAATGCATGGTCGTTAGCATCGCGTGAGGACTGAATTGAAGTTCTGTTAAACTTGTCGATAGTTCCCAGAGGGACTTGCAGAACCCCTCGTGGTGCCCGCTTGAAGCCGGGCACCACGAG